>LZRT01000097.1 GCA_002159075.1 Bacillus thermozeamaize | reverse complement strand
ACCGCCACCTTGCAAAGACAATCGCGGATGCCTCGTGGGCCATGTTCCGTTCCATGCTGGAATACAAGGCCGATTGGTACGGGCGCACCGTGGTGGCCGTCAGCAAAACCTTTCCTTCCAGCCAGCTATGCTCCACTCCCGGATGCGGCTATCGCAATCGGGAAGTGAAAGATTTGGCATTGCGAGAATGGACATGCCCAGAGTGTGGAGCTCACCACGACAGGGACATCAATGCGGCAAGGAACATTTTGCAAGAAGGATTGCGCCTGTTGGCATAGCCAACTGAACCGTGGGACACACGGAGATCGCTCGGTCAAGAAGCGGCCGTCGGGTCGCTGTTCCCGAGAATCCCACGGCACAAGCCGTGTGGAGTGTCAAACGAGCATCTCTTCTTTCAGTCCGAAGAAAACATCGAAAAAGCCACCGTGGGCGTTTCGCGGGCTACGGATGCGGCGACGATGGCATGGCTCTCTTCACTGCAACACGTGACGTTGGTCAAAACAGCCGATCCAAAAGCGGCGGCAGAAGCCGGCGAAGTACAAATGGCACTGGAGCTTTCCGACGCCTTTGCGGACAAACTGAACCAAGGCGTGCCGGCCGCCATCACGATTTATGCGGAACAATCCAGCATGAAGGTATCCCGGGCCATGGATTTGTTTCTCCAAGAACTGACGGCGAAAGAGGAAGCCATCGTGGCAGACCGCCTGGGCAAAGCTGGCATCGATCCAAACCAAGTCAAGCCTTTTGCCATACAAGTCAAAGCGTTATCTGAAAACGATGAAGCCTCCATCCTTTTGCTCTCGGTTCTGTTTCCGCTCATCATCGTGATGTCGGTCATGCTGGGAGGATTCTCTTCCGCTGTGGATCTTTTCGCGGGGGAAAAAGAGCGAAAAACAATGGAAGCGCTTTTGATCACACCAGTCAGCAGAAAGAGACTGATTCTGGCGAAATGGCTCACCATCTCCACGCTCGGAACGGTCAGCGGGATCTTCGCCATTGCGGCTTTTGTCCTGATCACCAAAACCGTGACCACCAAACTGGCAGCCGAACTTGATTACGGAAGTCAAACCCTTCTGATCTTCTTCTCAACGGTTGTGGGCATCGTCTTTTTTGCCATCCTGTTTGCCACGATTCAGATGATGATCAGCATTCTGAGCAACACCTTTAAAGAGGCTCAAAACTATATTTCGCCCGTGATGTTTATCGCGCTTGTTCCATATTTTCTATTGATCGGCGTGGCACCCCATGAGTTGGAAAGCATCCACTTTCTCGTTCCAGGACAATAATATTGAAAAAAGGGCTGCCCCCAATCGCTGTTGCCCAGGCAGCCCCTCACGCCTCATCCCGCAATCGAAACCGATTCCAACCACTTCTTTTTTATGGTTATTCCCTATCGAAACACCTCGCCGCTGCGTGCATACTCCACATCGGGAACACCTTCCCTGGCATTGGCGCAGCGGGCGACGGCGAAAAAGAAGTCGGACAGGCGGTTGAGATAACGTCTCACCTCCAAATTGATCGGCTCCTCTTTCGCCAGGGTCACCACCCGCCGCTCTGCCCGGCGGGTCAGGACACGACAGACGTGCAGATAGGCGGAGGCGGGCGATCCCCCTGGGAGGATGAACCGGCGAATCTCCGGCGCTTCGGCATGGTACCGGTCAATCCACGACTCCAGCCGCTGGACCATTTCGGCTGTGACTCTGTACGTGTATTTGGGTGCAGCCGGTGTCCCATCGTCCTCCTTCTTTTCTTCCTTCATCACGAGCGACAGATCCGCTCCGCAGTCAAACAGCTCGTGCTGAATCGTCAGCAAATCCTTTTTCAGATCCGCAAACTTTTCATCGTCCAGCTGGGCAATGGCCAGCCCCAGAAAAGAATTGACCTCATCCACTGTGCCGTACGCCTCGACACGGACACTGTCTTTGGGGACGCGGCCGCCGATCACGCCTGTCATTCCCTGATCGCCGCCCCGTGTGTACAATCGGACCATTTGACTTCCTCCTTTTCACCGCTTTTCATTGGGTCATGCAACCATATGCAACCCATACACTCCCGGCCGCCGGCTTCACTGCACGGCTGGCTCCTCGCCAACCCTCGCAGGTTCCTGATAGCATCCTGCCATGCCTCTCTACCATTATAATCCCCAGCCTCTTTATCATCCCCAGTTTCTGAATCGTCCTTTGTTGCTGCTCGCTCCATCCTCCCGCTTTTTCCGCCCGCACGTTCCCATGTTCGTTTCATTTACTGCGTTTCTTCCCAGTCCATTCGTTCCATCGCCTGGATCAGTCGCCGGTTCTCCTCCCGCGACCGGACAGCGATGCGGACGTACCGCTCACCCATCCCGGCAAACGTCCGGCAAGCCCGAATAAAGATCCCCTCCTCTGCCAGCCGGCTTTGCAGGCGGAGATCGGTCCAACCCGGAAATTCCAGCCTCAATAGAAGATAATTCACCGCAGCCTCCATCGGCACCAGACGAACCCCTTCCCCATTTGCCAGGTTTTCCAGCGCTGCAGTCAACCATCTTCGCTCCTGTGCCAGCCATTGCCTTGTCCTTCGGACAAAATCCTCGTCTTGCACCAGCAGCCGCCCGATCTGCTCGGCAATCCCGTTGACGCTCCAGGGGGGTTGCAACTGCCGGCAACGTTCCGCCAGTCGCCTGTTGGCCGCCAAATATCCCAAGCGGAGTCCGGGCACGGCATACATTTTGGTCATCGATCGGACCACCGCGACATTGGGCAGCCGGGGAACAGCGGCCATCATGCTGAGATGCTCCTCTTGCGGCAAAAAGTCGAGAAAGGCTTCATCCAGCAAAAGATGACAATTGCGCCGGCCGGCCTGCTCGGCCAATGCCAGCAACTGGCTCCGCTCCCACAGCGCGCCGGTGGGGTTGTTCGGATTCCCGAGAATGAGCAGATCCACCTCACGGATGAGCTGTTCCGCCAGAGAATAAGGGATGGCAAAGCCTTCCGCGGAATCCGGCACCATTCGCCGGACCACTTCCGCTCCGGCCCGTGCCGCGGCCTGCCGGTACTCCGAGAAACAGGGTTCAATCACCCCGACTCTGGCGGGACGAATGGCCCGGACGAGCAGGTCAATCGCCTCCGCTCCGCCATTGGTGACCAGGAGCATCTGGGGAGAGACCCCATGTTTTTCAGCCAGCTGTTCCCGAAGTCGCCGTTGTCTCGGATCAGGATAGCGGGAGAGGAAGGGGATCAGTTCCTTCCAGAGATGGCGGACCGCCGCCGGCGGTCCCAGCGGATTGATGTTTGCGCTGAAGTCAATCCCGTTCGCCACCTGCTCCGGATAACGCTCCGCAAATGTCACCCAGTCACCGCCATGGCCCAGCCATTCCAGCATCACCCCGCCCCCTTCTTCTCATCAAATTGATAGCAATAGTCTTGCGGCCAGGTACGTATAGACAACCACCACCTCCACCAGTTCGTTCACCGCGCCAAAGACATCCCCTGTCAGCCCTCCCAGACGGCGCGCCACACGCCTGGCCCAGGCCCATCCGATCAGGACAGCCAGCCACATGACCAGCAGGCCGCGCCCCCCGCAGCAAGCCGTCACCAGAAGACTGATGACCAGCATGGAACACCAGACGGAAAACCGCCACCGCCTACGCTCCCTTTCGCTTTTCACATTTGCCTGGTGGAAGAGACTCCCCAATCCGCCTCCCTGCCGGGCATCCGGCCAGAAGAGGATGCAGCCCATCATCGCCACCCTTCCCGCCACCGGCATGATCAGCAGCAACGGGCCGCGTCCTTCGGTCAATTCAGCAAGTCCCCCCCATTTCAACAACAAGAGGCAGACCAGAGCCAGCGCTCCCAGTCCGCCCACTCGGCTGTCTTTCATGATCTCCAACATTCTCTGGCGATCCCGGCCGCTCAAGAGGCCGTCCGCCGTGTCCATCCAGCCGTCCAGATGCAATCCTCCCGTCATGACGACCAGGAGAACGACAAGGATGAGGGAAGAAAGAAGCGGCGAAAACACTTGGCTGACTCCCAGGTCAGCCAGCCAGAGCAATCCGCCGAGCGCCAGGCCAACCAAGGGAAAGAAGGGAACTGTCTGATAAAACGCCACCTGCTGGGCACCGGCCCATCCGCTCCACCAGCCGGGAAGGGGTATGCGCGTCAGGAACAGCCAGGCAACCGTCAGAGAGGCCAGCATTTTTTTCACACCCATCACCATTTCACCCACCGTCAGCTCACCAGGAGCCGCAGGAGTCCGTAAGCCACGGACACCGCGCCGCAGGCAAGGGCGAGATCCAGCAGCAGCCGCTGTGCCAATACAATGTCATCCGCCTGTATCGGACGCTTCGCTTGACCGAGATAGGCCCGCTGAACCGGCCGGCCGTGATACCAGTTGATTCCCCCCAGGCGAACGCCGAGCAGCCCCGCCACGACCGCCTCGGGAATGCCGCTGTTCGGACTGGGATGGGCCGACGCGTCCCGCATCCAGGCAAAGAAACCGCCCTTTACATCCAGCCTGCGGACAGCGCCGGCCCCCAGCAACATGCAGCCGGTCAGGCGGGCAGGCAGCCAGTTGGCCAGGTCATCCAAGCGGGCGGCTGCCCAGCCGAAATACCGATACCGCTCATTTTTATACCCGAGCATCGAATCCAGCGTGTTGATCGCCCGGTACACCAGTGCCCCCGGCATACCAAAAAGCAATCCGTACATCACCGGTGCCACCAAGGCATCCACCGCATTTTCCGCCACCGTCTCAACCGTCGCCCGGATGACTTCCCGCTCGTCCATGTGCTGCGTCTGGCGCCCAACAATCTTTCCGACATGTTCCCGCGCCCTCACAAGGCCTGCGGGTCCTGCCTCCACCAGCGGACGCCGGACAGCCTCTGCCGCCCGCGCCAGCTCGCGTGGCGCCACTGAGACATAGACCCCCCACACCGATACGGCGTAAGCCAACCAGGGACTGATCTGCCCGCTGATCCACACCAGTCCCAGCGAAACAAGGCATACGAGCAAAAGCACCGTTCCAACGAGAACCATCCCGGCCAGCCTGGCAAGCCACTCCCGGCAGCCCGGCCGGTTCAGCAGCCGATCGAGCCAGCGGATCACGTTGCCGATGAGCACCACCGGATGGGTGGGGCGAACCGGATCGCCCAGCACCGCATCCAGAAGCAGGCCGGCTGCCGCCACCATCCCGGCAGCGGACGGCAACCAGCCGACCCAGTCAGCCCAATCATCCCCATCCGTCCACACCAGGCCGGGTGTTATTGTTGACAAAAACCAAGCCGAAAAATCCCCATCCACCTTCTCATTCCCTCTTTGCCGCAAGTTTCGTTTCTGCGGGAAATCCTGAGGAAATCTTGCGGGAAATGCTGCATCCTACTTATGGGCAGAATAACCGGTTTCAGGTTTGATGCAGACCGGTATGCCGGATACCATCAGGATCACCTGGTCAGCCAGGCTGGCCAAAAGCTGGTTGCATCGCCCCGCCAGATCCCGGTATGCCCTTCCAAGCGGCGTTTCAGGAACCACCCCCCAGCCCACCTCATTGGTGACGATGATCAAATGATAAGGTATGCGTGACAGCTGCTCGCCGAAGCTGCGCATCTCCTCTTCCAGATCTGCTTCCAGGCTTGCCAGTTCCATTCTTGCCAAGCTATCCAGTTGTTGAGCCGACCCTGACTCCTCCGGCGCGGCCACCGCCAGGAGGCGGTTACTCCAGTACAGCGTGGCGCAGTCCACCAGGACGCCGGCCGGCGGGACTTTCCGTGCCGCCAGCTCGCGCAGGGTGGAAAAAAGCGCCATGGGCGATTCGACCGTTTCCCAGTCAGGCGGCCGCCGCTGGCGGTGGCGGCGGATGCGATCCGCCATTTCCTCATCCAGAGCTTGGGCGGTGGCCACATACACGACCTCTCCCCCGCCGTCCCCCTTCTCCCGTTTTCCCCGCACCAACTCAACCATCAACCGCTCAGCATACCTGCTTTTGCCGGATCGGGCGCCGCCTGTGATCAGGCAGAACATCACGCACCCTCTCCCTTCCGGTTGTCCACGCCGGCTTCGGCAAACGTGGCCATTCCCCAATGCACCTCAGCCGCCACATCAAAGGCGGACAGCATCATCCCTGCCCCTGTCCCTTCACCAAGCCGCATCTGGAAGTGGAGCGGCGCCCGCTGGTCCAGCAGGTCCAAGGCGATCTGGTGCCCTTTTTCCGCCGAGACATGCGAGGTGAACAGATAGGGCTTGACAGGCGGACAAAACCGGACAGCCCAAAGGCCCGCCACAGTGACGATGAACCCGTCCAAAACGACGGGAATCCGTGCCCGGGCCGCACCAATGACCGCCCCGGCCAGAGCGGCAATTTCCAGTCCGCCGACACAGGCCATCACGTGCAGGAGATCATCCTTGCCCACGCCACCTTCCAGCCGGTGAAATCGCAGCGCCTCCTTGACCACAGTCACTTTACGGCGGTAGGTCCTTTCATCCATGCTGGTTCCCATGCCCACTACCTGCTCGGCCGGCAACCCGGTCAAGGCCGCCAGCAGGCAGGAACTGGGCGTCGTATTGCCAATCCCCATCTCTCCCAGAGCCAAAACTTGAACGCCCGTCTCAGCCAGCCGGCAGGCCGCGTTGATCCCGACACGAACCGCTTGCTCCGCTTCCTCCAATGTCATGGCCTGCGCCCGCATCAGATTGGCCGTCCCCGGACGCACCTTCTGCCGCCATAAACGGGGATGCTCCGGCAGTTCCTGGCAGACGCCCACATCCACCACCGTCACCTGGGCGCGGACAGCCCTTGCCACCGCATTGATGGCCGCCCCTCCCGCGAGAATATTCTGGACCATCTGGGCTGTCACCGTCTGCGGATAGGGCGTCACGCCTTCCGACACCACCCCGTGATCCCCGGCCATCAACAACACGCCTTTGGCCGGATGACGGGGCATCTTTCCCCCGGTGATCCCGCACCAGCGGATGATCAGCGATTCCAGTTGGCCCAGGCTGCCCGGGGGTTTGGTGAGTTGATCCAGCCGCTGCGCGGCCTCCCGCATCGATCCTTCATCCAGCGGCAGAATCCCCTGTCGCACCTCTTCCTGAAACGACATCCGCTCTCTCCTTCCTCTGTCCTTGTTGCCGGCATTGTCCGGATCATGTTGCATGCGAACCGAAACTTGACTGCTTTCTGCGAACCATCACTTTACTGCTTTCACTTTTCGGGCCTTCTCAGGCCAAAAGCACCTGGGGGACCCCTTTCCGCGGATGGGGAAGGATAATCGGGGAGGTCCCGTACACCTCGCGAATCAGCGGTTCAGTCAGCACCTCCTGCAAGGAACCGAAGCACCGGACGCGTCCCTGGTGCATCAGGATCAGCTGTTGGCTATACAGGGCCGCCAGATTCAAGTCGTGCAGGACGGCGATGACCGTCAGGCCACACCCCGTCTGCCATTGGCGGATCAGGTTTAACAGCGCGATTTGATAACCGATATCCAGAAATGTGGTGGGCTCGTCCAGGAGGAGCAGGCGGGGCTGTTGGGCCATTGCCTGGGCAATGGCCGCTCGCTGTCGCTCACCACCGCTGAGCTGCTCAAGGGGTTTGTGACGCAGGTGGATGAGCCCGGTTTGTTCCAGAATCTGCTCCACCACCCGTTCATCCTCCGGCGTGGGGCTCTGAAGCCATCTCTGATAGGCAAACCGGCCCATCATCACTACCTCTTGTACCGAAAAGGGCAAAGGAGGCAGGCCTTCCTGGCGGACCACCGCCACTTTCCTGGCCAATTCTTTCCGGCGATAAGCCAGCACCGGCTTGCCCTCCAGCCTCACCTGGCCGGTATCGGGCCGTTCAATCCCCGCCAACAGCCGGATCAACGTGCTCTTTCCGCATCCGTTCGGCCCCAGGATGCTGAGAAACACCCCTCTGCCCACTTCAAACTGAATGTCCTGCAGGACAACCTGTTCCCCATACCGCTTGCTCAAGCCCTCCACGGACAGCATCTCGCCTCTCCCCTTTCCGCACGATCGAACACTGTGGGCGCCTTGCTTGTGAACTGTGAGCGCCTTGCTTGTGACTGGTTCCGGATGCCATGCGATTTCCACTCGCCGCGATTGGCTCTCTCCCATTGACCGGACGGGATTACCCCCGCTGCCGCCGGACCCGCCGCAGCAGGTAGGCAAAAAAGGGAGCTCCCAACAAAGCCGTGATCACGCCGACCGGCAATTCGCGCGGGGAAAAAACCATCCGGGCTGCCGTATCTGCCCATACCATCAGAATGGATCCCGCCAGCGTGGACACGGGGATCAGGATCCGGTGATCGGCGCCGACGAGCAGACGCATCATATGCGGAATGACGAGTCCCACAAAGCCAATCGTCCCCGAAACGGACACGGCCGCCGCCGTCATCAGGGTGGAGGCGGTCAGGACCAACAGGCGGACCCGATCCACCGAGACCCCCAGGTGGGCTGCCTGCGCTTCGCCAAGCGAGAGGATGTTCAGGGAATTGCTCAGCGCAAACAAAAGAAGCCAGCCGAACATCAGGAAAGGAAGGACGACCCAGGAAGAAACCCAATCCTTCAAGGCAAAACTGCCCATCAGCCAGTATATGATCTGCTGCATCCGGTCATCCGAAATCGAAAGAAAAAAGGAAAGCAAGGCGCCTAAAAAAGCCTGTACCACCACACCTGACAACAGCAGCGTCTCCATGGCCACCCCCCGTTCCACCATCGCCAGCCGGTAGACCAGGAACAGGGTCAAAAGCCCCAGGCTAAATGCCACCGCCGGAATGGTCCACTCGCCGAGCAAGCTCTGCCAGCCAAAGACGATCACCACTGCCGCACCCAAGGCGGCGCCCGACGACACACCGAGAATATAAGGATCAGCCAAAGGGTTGCGCAAAACGGCCTGAAACCCTACGCCAGCCACTGCCAAAGCAGCGCCGACAAGCATGGCCAGCAAAATCCGCGGCAGCCGGACCTGCCAGACAATCGTCTCCGCCGACGCGGGCCAATCAGCCAAGGTGTCCGGATACAGGCCCGCCTTCAATAAGAGAATCCGCCAAACCACATCCACAGGCAGCCGGGCGCTGCCAATGGACACGCTGATCACGACGCTCGTCAGCAATACGCCCGCCAGGCCACAGATCCAGGCCAGAATGAGCCACTTTTTGTACAAGTTCATGCACCCTGATTTAGAAACGTTCCGGATACAGGCACTTGGCCACCTGTTCCAGGCCTTCCACCAGGCGAGGGCCGGGACGGGAGACCAGATCGCTGTTTAGATCATAAATCCGGTTCTCTTTGACAGCGGGAAGATCGGCCCAGGCCTTGCGGGCGCGGATTTGCTCCGACGGTTTTTCTGTTTCATACCCCCCATAGGTGGTGATGATCACATCCGGCTGTGCTGCGATGACCTGCTCTTCTGAAAGTTGCACCCAACCTTCTTCCTCTGCCGCCACATTTATCCCGCCGGCCAACCGGATGAGATCATCGATAAAAGTCCCCCGGCCAGCCGTGTAAAGATCGGGACTGACCTCCACCCAGACCTTCACCTTTTCTTTTTCGCTCAAATCAGCCACTTTTGCGGTAATCGCCGCCTTTTTCTGCTCCATCTGCTGAATGACCTCTTCCGCCTTGTCCAGGGTGCCTGTCGCTTTTCCGAGCATACGCAAGGCTTCATACACCCCATTAAAATTCTTCGAGTCCGGCAATGCCAGCACCTTCAGGCCTGCATCCCGCAGCGGCTGGATCGACTTGTTGTTGGCTGACACGTGGGCGATAACCAGGTCGGGCTCCAGAGAGAGGATCTTTTCGATGTTCGGCTCGAGTCCCCCGATCTTCTCGATTTCCTTCACTTCTTCAGGGTAATTGTCCCAATCCGTCACGCCCACCATTTTGCTGCCCAGTCCCAGCGCGAAGGCATTCTCTGTATTGGACGGCGCAAGGGACACCAGTCGCTCGGGCGCCTTTTCCAGGTGAATCTCCGCACCCGAGGCATCTGTGATCGTCAGGGGAAAAGCAGAAGTTGATGCGCCATTTTCCGCCGGTGCCGGCTGTTGCTCGGGCTGCGAATTGGAAGCGGCACCCCCGCATCCCGCCGTCAGAAGAACGACCACAAGCAATGCCACATGCAAAAACCGCCATTTTCTTCTCCAACTCATCGTTACCGCATTCCTCTCCTTAAGATTTTTATTGATGTTTTCCAGATTGAAGCTTTTCCTGCGCCATGATGGTTTCGTCGATGGTGTTTTCCGCTACCGCGGATAAAAAGAAATACCCCTGCCTTCACAAAAAGGCAGGGGATCATGTCTGCGACATCCGCTCATGATGGATGAAACGACCGATGACGATCTCGCTCTGTTCAGGCGGGCAGGCCGCTCTGGAAATCAAGGAAATCAAAGACATCAAGAGCAGCAAAAACTTGCCGTGGCCGCAAGAACGCCACGACATCCAGCCCTTGCCTGCAGCGAGAGGCATCCGTCGTACCGCCATTGCCCTTCCGCGAAGGATAGCAGTTGCAAATAGGCAGGTCTCCTGGCTCATGGTCATCGAAACACCAACCCTTCCCATTCGCAAGATGCGAACAGTGGCATGTTGGGTTCTCCCATTCACAGTGGCGGGACCGCGCCGGATTTGCACCGGACTTCCCTTTTCACACCCGCTGTACGGGTGACCTATTTGCCGCTCTATGCACTTGTAAAGTGACAAGTCCGCAAGGAATGAATCGTTCGTTTCTTGAAAGCTTTCAGCTTGACCGGTCAACTGATGCTTTCATTATAGACGATTCCCACTTGTTGAACAAGTGTTTAAGCCTCAATGGCCACTTTGTATCCGCTATGTTTCTTCACATGAAATACCCCATGTTCAAAAATCAGGTACTGGCCCTTGATGCCGACAAGACGGCCCGAAATTTGCGTCTGCTTGTCCAGGTTCAATGGACGGATTTTTTGAATTTGCTCCAGCATCGGGTACATGATTTCGACCAACTGCCCGTCATCCAGCAGGAAGGAACGGAAATGCTCAGGCACCCATTCCCGCACCTGATCGCGGACGGCAAACAGGTCCGCCTCTGCCAGCTCGCCGGCCAGCATTCGCCGCCAGTTGGTTTTGTCCGGCAAATACTGGCTCAAATGGGCTTCCAGCTCCCCGGCCATCTTGCGCGTCGGCAATTCGGCAATCGGGATGGCCTGGATTGCCCCTTGGTCAATCCATCGCTTGATGGAGTTCCCCTTGCGCGTAATCCCTACCTTGACATCACTGCTGAGGGCCAAGTAGACAATGTGGGGTGTCATGCAGTGTACCTCGGCCCATGCCTCATCCCGGCATGTACCGAGATGAAAATGGCATTCGTGGGGCTTTACGATGCACAGATCGTTTTCCGCCAGATCGCGAAAACAGGGGTAACAATACCCGTTGTTGTAGGTCTTCTTGACCTTTCGCCCACAGTGGATGCAGGCTTTCTCATGCAAAAAAGAGAGGGAGAGTTCCTGATCCAGCCAGTCGTTCAGAGCCACCTGCTGCTCATCCAGTTGCAAAAAGTACTGCACCGGCTCCCATACTTGATGATGCAACCCCTGGATATACCCCTGAACTTTCATTTCGATCACCCCTAGTCCCTCGCCGCTTTCTCACCGCTCCTGTTTGTTGATTGTAGCATAACCGCGCAAGAAACATCACCTCTTCCTTGCAGGAGGGGTGAATCAGGCAGCCGGCTCACTCCGCCTGTTCCTGCTTCTCCAACCGTGACCTGTTGCGGAAAACCTCGCGCCCCCGCTCATATTGAATGTCCTCCACCGCTTCGCGGGCGTTGGCGGCCCGGGCCATCACAAAAAAGAGATCGGAAAGGCGGTTTAAATAATGCCGCACCTCGTGATTGATCTCGCCTTGGCGGGTGAGCGTCACGGCGCGCCGCTCCGCCCGGCGGACGACGCTCCGGCAAAGATGCAGGGCAGAAGCAATGGATGTGCCGCCGGGCAACACAAACTTTTTCACCGCGGGTGCCTGCGGCAAATAATGGTCGATCCACTTTTCCAGGCGCTCCACGTGTTCTGCGCTCACCTTGTACGGGCGCCGCTCCTTGATCACGGCCAGGTCGCCGGCGCAGTCAAACAGTTCTTGTTGCACCTCCGTGAGCAACGCGATCATATCGGCATACTTTTCCCGATCCCGCTCCGCCATGCGAGCGATGGCATCGCCGACAAAACAGTTGGCCTCATCCACCGTCCCGTAAGCTTCTACCCGCACATCATCCTTGGGCAGCCGGCCGCCGAAGACCGCGGTTTCGCCGGCATCTCCCCGACGCGTGTAAATCTTCATCGGACAACGCTCCTTTATCGCTCCTTATTATGTTTATAGTTCCTTTATGTTTATAAAGGTCATTTTCAATCATTTCCGGTAAAAACATCATCTTCTGCCATTCCCGGCCCCTTCATCCCCTCCAGCCGGAGGTCATCCAGACGGATCACCGGCGCCTGGAGCGCTTCGGCAAGCAAACGGGCGCACCCCAACCGAAGCCAGCCTGTCTCCGTATCAATAACCGTGGCGGAAATGCCTTCCCGGGCAAGGCATCTTGCCTCCTTCAGCACCTCCGCAACAGGAGAAGGTTCACCCTTGCTTTGGAGGGAGACTTGCGGCAAATTGACCCTGCCATCCGTAAACAGCACCAAATGCGGTTGCCATTGCGGCTGTTTTTCCCGCCAGCGCAGAAAAAGCTCCCGGCTCTTGCGCAATCCTAGGGCCAACGGCGTATTGCCACCGGTACGAAGCGCTTCCAATGCCTTCCGGGCCGCCTGCAGGCTGCGCGACGGCGGAAGCAGCAATTCCGCCTGCCGATTGCGGAACGCAACAAGAGCAAACATCTCGCGCCGCCGATAGGCGGCCTCCACGAGAGAAAAAACGGCGCCCTTGACCTGGGCCATCCGTCGATAACTGGCCATGGAACCGCTGGCATCGATCAAAAAGAAGGACAGGCGCCGTCGCCTCAGGCGGAATACTTTTTGCTGCAGATCCTCCGGCCGGAGGTGGATGCCTCCTCTTGCCCGCTGGTGCAAAGCAGCCTTGTATAGGCTCTTGGTCCAATCGATGCGCCGCACGCGTGCCAGGCCGGCATCGGAAAGCGGGCGGGTGCCGACCCGCCGCCCTTTCAAGGGGTGCGCTACTCCCGTTTTCATCCCGCGGGAGGCTGGACCGTAACCACGGCGGGCCTTTTTGGCTGAAGGTCGCTTCACCTCTCCGTCCAGATGGGGGGATTGCGCGCGAAACCAGCTATCCAGGGGGAACATCTGCTCCATTCGCCGTTCACCTGGAAACATCTCCGTCCCTGTACCCGGTTCCCCGGAAGGAACGTCTGGATTGCCTGAAAGAGAATCTAAATTCCCTGCTGTCGTTGCCGGTTTCCTCACAGAATCCCTCTCCAGGGAACCACGGGAGCTTTCCATCGCCTCCCGGCCCATCTGTCCTTGCTCCTCGCCCTCTTCCCCCTCTGCAGGCCCATGCTCCCCCCGCTCCCCTGTTTCAGGAGCGAAAGAGGCTTCGCCATCCGTTCCCTGCCTGCTGCCCCCATCACCCGGGTCAGGCTGCCAAGGCTGGCGGGCACGGTGAAAAAGGGCCAGACGGGCGGCCTGGTTGACATCCTCCGCCGTCACCACATCCCTTCCCCCATAAGCAGCCAGGGCCTTGGCCGCCTCGCAGATGACCAGATCGGCGCGCATCCCTTCCGTCCGCGCCTCCAAAGCAATCCGGGCCACCTGCTCCATCCGCTCCCGCGGCATCTGAACCCGATGCAGCCGCTCCCGCGCCAGGCTGACCCGCATGGCCACCTCTGCCTGCCGCTCCTCCCATTGGCGACAAAAGGCATCTGGATCCTGCTCAAAGGCCATCCGCCGCTCCATCACCGCCATTCGCTCCTCCACCGTCTGCGGCGTCACCACCTCCACGGCCAGACCGAAGCGATCCAGAAGTTGCGGACGCAGCTCCCCTTCCTCGGGATTCATCGTCCCCACCAGGATAAAGCGGGCCGGATGGGTGAGGGAAAACCCTTCTCGCTCCACACGGTTCCAGCCGGAAGCGGCAGCATCCAGGAGGTAGTCCACCAGATGATCCTCCAACAGATTGACCTCATCCACGTACAAAATCCCCCGGTGCGCTTGCGCCAAAAGCCCTGGCTGAAAGCAGCGTTCCCCTTTTGCGAGCAGCGCCTCCAGGTCCGGATGGCCGAGCAGCCGGTCTTCCGTCGTCCCCAGAGGCAGCTCGACCAGCGGCGGCTTTCGCCATGCCGCCTCCCCCTCCCAGGGCCTTCCCTGGCAATGGGGACAGAAGACAAAAGGCGCTTCCGGATCACAACGATAAGGACACCCTGGAACGACGGGAATGGGCGGCAGAAGGGCGGCCAGGGACCGCACGGCCGTCGACTTGGCGTTGCCCTTTTCCCCCTGGATCAACACGCCACCCACCCTGCCTGAGACGGCATTGAGCAACAGCGCCAGCTTCAGGTCCTCTTGTCCGACGATGGCAGTAAACGGGAAAACGGGCTTAGCTGCGTTCACCCTTTTCTCTCCTCTCCATGCTCCCTTCTTCGATCCATCCTTCCGCGGCCAACAAGGCTTCCGCCAGCGCTTGCAACGTCTCAGGGCGCGGCTTCTGCCACATGCCCCGCTGGGCTGCCTCCAGCAACCGTTCCGCAATGTCTTTGAAAGCCCAGGGATTGGCGCGGCGGAAAAATGCCCGCATCGCGTCATCCAGTACGTACGTCCGGCTCAGCTGCTCATACATCCAATCGTCGATGATCCGGGCCGTGGCATCGTAACCAAAGAGAAAATCGACGGTGTTGGCCATCTCCAGCGCCCCTTTGTAGCCATGGCGCTGGACCGAGGCCAGCCACTTGGGGTTGACCACCCGGGTACGGAAGACGCGCCTCGCCTCCTCAGACAGGGCGCGCATCCGCACGTGCGCCGGATGGGCCGAGTCACCGAAGTACATTTTCGGATCCTTGCCTGTCAATGAGCGGATCGTGGCCACCATCCCGCCATGCTCCTGAAAATAATCGTCGCTGTCAAAAATGTCGTGTTCCCGGTTGTCCTGGTTTTTGGTGGCGATCTGCACCTTTTTCAACCGGTTTTGGAATTCCGCTGCCGCCGGCTTGCCGTAGTGCTCCTGGGTATAAGCATAGCCCGACCAGGTGAGAAACACGCGGGCCAGATCCTGCTCATCCCGCCACTCGCGGCTCTCGATCAAAGGCAAGAGGCCGGAGCCATACGTGCCCGGTTTACTGCCGAACACGCGGTACATCGAAGTCTCCCGCGCGTCCGCTTCCGGAAGGCCGGCAGCCACTTTGGCGGCGGTCTCCTCGCGCACATGCCGCGCGAGGGGATTTTGCTCATCCGGCTCATCCAGCCGGCTGACCATCTCGACCGCCTGGTTGATCAGCTGAACCAGGTTCGGAAAAGCATCCCGGAAGAAGCCGCTGATCCGCACCGTCACATCCACCCGGGGGCGGCCCAGCTCGGCCAGAGGAATCACCTCCAGGCCTGCGACCCGGCGGCTTTCCTGCTGCCAGACGGGTCTCACCCCGAGAAGGGCGAGAATTTCCGCCACATCGTCGCCGCGGGTGCGCATCGCCGAAGTGCCCCAAACCACAATCCCCACCGTTTCGGGATATTTCCCCTCTTCCTCCAGATAACGGGCAATCAGCTTCTCCGCCAGTTGCTTCCCGGTCTCCCAAGCCGCCGGCGACGGCAGGGCGCGGGGATCCACCGAATAAAAGTTCCGCCCGGTAGGCAAGATGTCCGGCATCCCCCGCGTGGGCGAACCGCTGGGACCCGGCGGCACGAAACCGCCGTCCAGCCCGTGCAGCAGGTTCGTGATCTCTTGTGACGTCTTTAGCAGCCGGGGAAGCAGGTCCTCGCGCGCATAGGCGATCACCTTGGCCGCAGGGCTCCCGGGCGAGAGCAAGGGCGCAGGCAGCTGCATCGCCCCGGCGCTGCGCGTGATCGCGTCACCCAAAGCGGGCCGGATCACCGCTGTTTTCAAAAGCGCTTTGCTGAGGCGCACAATCTCTTCCCGCAGCCGGCCGGCCGTCCGGACTTTCCGGATGCCTTCGGCCGGCACGGCGCGTTCCCGCCTTCTTCCCACATCCTCCTCTAGTTCCTGCCAGTTCAGGCCCAATCCGCTCGCCACCGCTTCCGGCAAGGACATCCGCTCACCTGACGGCAGCTGCAACAATCCATAGAGCAAATCCGCCCAGGCCTCTTCATCACCCGGCAGTTGCCCTAAAATGTGAAGGCCGTCACGAATCTGGGCAGACTTCAGTTCACAGATGTACCCGTCGATCTCACCGATAAACGCCTCAAAATCTTCGGGATAGGTTTCCACCTGCAGATCTTTGTCCAGCTGGGCCCCGACGACTGTCTGCCAGATTTCCCGTTCAATGTGCGGCAGCTTCTTCGGATCCAGGACCTGCATCTGGGCGTGCTCATCCAGCAACTGCTCCAGCTTGGCCAGCGCATCGTAGGTGTCGGCAGTCGTCAACACCGGCACCAGATGGCTGATGATCGTGGCATGACTGCGCCGCTTCGCCTGCGTCCCCTCGCCGGGGTTGTTGATGATGTAAGGATAAAAGTTGGGCAAATCGTCCAATACCACTTCCGGAAAACAGCTCTTGGAAAGGCCGGTCCCTTTTCCCGGCAGCCACTCGAGGGTGCCGTGTTTGCCGACGTGCACCACCGCGTCCGCCTGGAAAATCTCCCGCAGCCAATCGTAATAGCCTATATAGTGATGGGTGGGCACCAGATCGGGACTATGGTAGATCGCGATCGGATTGTCCCCGAAGCCCCGGGGCGGCTGCAGGCCAACGAAAATATTGCCGAAGCGAAGGCCGGGGATCACCAGTTTTTCGTCGTACAAAAAAATCTCTCCCGGCGGCTGGCCCCAGCTTTCCACGATCTTTTCCCGGGCATCGGACGGAATCTCTGCCCAACGCTTTTGGTACGCCTGCCTGGTGAGATGCCCTTCCGCGTTGGCCAGCTGTTCCTCGGTCAGATGGTCGCGGTCGTTGCTGCAGCGGGCAATCAGACGGTGCACCAACTCATCCCCGTCTCGCGGCAGCTGCGCCGCATCGCCCAGGTCGTACCCCGCCTCGGCCATCGCGTGGAGAATCCTGACCAAGGAATTGGGCGTATCCAGGCCCACCGCGTTGCCGATACGGGAGTTTTTGTGGGGGTAGTTGGTCAGCAAAAAGGCAATCTTTTTCTCGGCGCGCGGTTTCTTCCGCAACCGGATCCAGCGGCTCACCAGGCGAGCCAGAACATCCACGCGATCCGGCACCGTCACGTAGCGGCGAAGGGGGGCCCCGAGAACAGGATCCTCCTGAACCAGCTCTTTGAAAGAAAACGGTACCGTGATGATTCGGCCGTCAAACTCCGGCATCGCCACGTTCATCGCCGCATCCACCGGCATGAGCCCGGCCTCGCTCTTTTGCCAACGCTCCCGGCTGTGCAGCGAGATGATCGCTTGGAAGACGGGCACATCCAGGCGTTCCAGCCATGCCTGTTCCGCCTCCTGCTGTGCATATGCGGAAAAGCTCAGCGTGACAATTAAGGCATCGACGAGCGTTTGACCCGTTTCATCCATCAGGAAGTCAAGAAACCGGCGCTCTCCCTTTCCAGCTTGATCCAGCTTCAGGCTCTGGGTGAAGATGGGCAGGGCGGTGCACCCCTGCGCCGCCAATGCGTCGATCAGATCGTCCACAAACTTCAGGTTGCGGCTCATCCAGTGGGCGCGGTAAAAGAGGATCCCGACCACCGGCCGGCCCAGATCGGCGGTTTTTCGCCATGCCGCAAGATCCAGCGCTTCCAGGGAACCTTTTTGGTAGATGCCCGCCCAGGGCAGTTCCGCCGGCTCATCGTAGCCGAAGCGGGTGCCCAGCCAGGTGTCGCTGATCATCCGCAACAGTTGCTGAAAGTTTTTCACGCCGCCGTAGACGGCATAGAGCATCGCCCGGTTGGACAGCGAAACAGCCACGTTGGTCGCCTCGACGAGCTCCGGGTACGGCTCCTGATCCCCCGGCCAGGCCAGCAGGGGGATCCGCTTTTTGTGGCAAACAGCCACAATCCGCTCAAAAGCCGCGGGATGCGCTTTTTTTCCTCCCAGCAGGCGCAACACCACGACACCGGCTTGCTCCAGCCAGGCATCCAAAAAGGCGTCAGCCGCCTCCTCCCGTTCGCCCCAGTCCGTCACATTGGCCGCGCGGATCGGGGGGAAACCGTCCGGCAACCCATCCAGGGCCGCCCGCAACGTCAAAATATCGGTGTCCGCCGTCGTCAGGTAGATGATCACGTGGTCATCCCTCCTCCGCATCTCTGTTTGTCCCGTCCAGGCTTGCCGGCAAAAACCGCCGCAACTCCTCCACCGTGCGGGGCATCCCCCGCACCGGAACGGCCCATGTTTGACCCAGCGTTTCCTTCAGCACCAGCCAGACTTCCGCCAGCAGCGGCACGCCGAGCCGGATCGCCGTCAACACCTCCCGTTGGCTGAACACCTCTTCGGGCGGGCCTTCCAACACCAACCGGCCCTGATCCATGACAAAGATCCACTCTCCCCACGCCAGCGCCAGATCCAGATCGTGCGTGGCCATGAGAATGGTCGTCCCCGCTTCGTGCAGGCGATCCAATTCCGCAAGCAAGCGTTTCTCATGGAACGGATCCAAGGAGGCGGTGGGTTCGTCCAGCAACAGCAATTCCGGTTCCACCGCCATGACCCCTGCCAGGGCAACCCACTTCTTCTGCCCCAGGCTCAACTGATGGAGAGGATGTTGGGCAAAGCGGACAAGCTCAAATTGTTCCAGAATGTCTGAAACACGCCGTTTCACCTCCGCTTCCGCCAACCCCAGGTTGCAGAGGCCGTAAGAAATATCCTCCGCGACGGTACCAGCCACAAACTGCTGCTCGGGATCTTGCAGCAGGAGTCCCACCTTGCGGCGAATCTCCGCCAGCCATTTGCGCTCATAACGGAACGCCTGTCCGCGCCACCTCACCACTCCGCGTTGCGGACGGCAAATGCCGTTGGCGTGCAACAAGAACGTCGATTTGCCGCACCCGTTACGCCCCAGCAGGACACACTTCTTCCGCGGGGGAACGCGGATGCTCAAACCGTGCAGCGCCTTCTCCGCCGCTCCTGGATAGGCAAAGTGCACCTCCTCAAACTCCAACAACCACTCAATCATCTCATCCCGTCCTCATCCACCATGGGTCCTCAACCACCATTCCAGGGACAACAGCAGAAGCCAGCCGGCCATCGCTTCCACCGCATAGCGGCGGGAAGGTTGATAACCAACCGCGCTGACCACCTGCAACTGGCCCGTGAAACCCCGGGCGGACAGCCCCGTCGCCAACTGTTGAACCCGCTCGTTGGTACGGACAAACAGCTTGACGATCAGCCGCCCCAGGTCGCTCATCCCCTGGCGAAATCCCCGGTATCCGCCGCGGGACACTTGGGCAATCCAAATCTGTTCCGCTGTCTCCAGCAGGACAAAGACAAACCGGTACATCACCAGCAGCAGCTCCGTCAACAACGGTGGCACGCGCATCCTGCGCATGACCTGCAACAGCTCGGCAAAAGGCACCGTCAACAAGACAAAAGAGAGGCAGGAAACGGCGGCCGCTGCGCGGAGGGCCACTTGCAGCGCCTGCGCCACGCCCGTGTGGCTGAGGTATATGGTGTACGCTCCCAAGCGAATTCCGGCCCAGACATCGGCAACGGCGGCCGGCATTTGTCGTGCCGGCATCCATGAGACGCACAAGGCCGGCAAACTCATCATTAAAAATGCGGAGATCACGCTCAACAAACCGCCATACGTTTTCAACGGGATTCTGGCATATGCCACGATCCAGCCGCTCATCCACAAAAACACGCCCGCCTGCACAAGAGGATGGCCGAGAAGCGCAATCAACAACGTTCCACAGGCAAAAAGAAGCTTCTGTTCGGGCGGCAGTCCCCGCAAGCGATTGGTATAGGCCAGGGTATCCATGTGCAACCTCACTGGTCCGATCCGCCCCGCGTCCGTTCTCTTTCCATCCGGCCCCGCAGCAAGCCGGCGATGTACCCGATGACAGCCGCGCCAATCCCTGCCTGCAACGCAAACAGGAAACTCTCCACCTCCGAGCCAGGCGGCGCAAACAACGGCTCAAACCACGGCCGATAATCCGGGGCCATCTGGCTGATCGCCTCGGTCGCCTGCGCATCGGCTCCGCTAAAGTCTTTACTCTTGATGAGCCACAGCGGGCCCGCCACCAACGCCACGAGCAATCCGACGAGCGCCGCGTTTGTCTTCCATCCATTCCGCTTCATTCTCCTGTTCCCCCTCTATTTCTCCAACGCCTCTCTTTGGAAGATGGGCAGGGTCCGCAGTTCCCGCGTTGGTTGCGCCACCAGCCAGTTCCAGACCAACACCGTTAAAATCCCTTCGCTGATCGCCAGCGGTACCTGTGTCACGGCAAATATGCCCGCAAATTTGAGGAATGCGGCCATTACCCCGCCCGTTGCGTCCGGGAAGGCCAATGCCAGCTGAAATGACGTGACCACATAGGTGGAAAGGTTCCCCAGCGCTGCGGCTGCAAAAACAGCCAGCTTTTGATTCCCGCCCGCTTTCCGGATAAGATGAAAAAAGCCGTATGCGACAAACGGACCGGCAACCGCCATCGAAAACCCATTGGCTCCCAGCGTGGTCACCCCCCCGTGCGCCAGGAACAAGGCCTGAAACAGCAAAACCAGACTCCCCAGAACCGTCATCGCCGGCGGTCCGAACAACAATGCCCCAAGCCCCATCCCTGTGGGATGAGAGCTGCTGCCGGTGACCGACGGCATTTTCAACGCCGAGAGAACAAAGGCAAAGGCACCGGCCAACCCGAGAAACAGTTTGGCATCCGGATGCTCCCTCACCACCCGCGCCAGGGAACGCAGCCCCAGGAAGAAAAAGGGCAAAAACATGGCGTACCAGAAAAGGCTCCAGTGAAGCGGCAAAAACCCCTCCATGATGTGCATGGCATGGGCCTCCTGCGGCGACGCCGTGAAGAAAAACACGGTCAAACCCAGCGACAATAGCAACCAAAAACCAGATCGCTTCACACTCGGCACCTCCCCGTTCACACATTTTCACGAACATGTTTACAGAAAAAACAAAATAAAAAAGAAAGCATCTTTCCACGCTCGGAAAAGATGCCAAATCACCCATCGCCCATATGCTGCACCTCCTCATCCGCGTGAGTCCGGTTGCTTCCGTTCCATGGCAGGTCTCCTGGCTCCAAGTACAAACGCAGCATCGCGCCCTTCCCATTTTCCGTCCGCGCAGAAAACAGTGGGTCACACTGGCGATGCCACTCCTTGTCACAGTGGCGGGACCGCGTCGGATTTTCACCGAACTTCCCTTTTAAGCCATTTGGAAATCATCCAAACGGCACCATGGAACGATCGTATGAAGTTGTCCCTATTGATTGTAGCATAGAAAGTTTAAAAAACAAGGGCAATTCCTCAAAGCCGGCTCTCATCCTGCCATCCGTCACTGATCCCCAACAGCTGCGCCACCCGCCGCTGGTATCTCAATCCTGTCTTCTTTCCGGACAGCATTTCGCTGAAACGGCTCTCCGGTATCTGGTGCTCCCGGCAAAATTCTTTTTGCGTGATTCCCAAATCCAGCAATCGTTTTTTCACGCGCAAGCCAAATGGCGTCAGTTGCCTCCGCCGTTTCACATCCTCTTCCCCTTTCCCTCTTTCATTCCGTCCATCATCCCTCTGTGAAGAAACGCCGCATCGATGTATAATGGGACTATCTGGAATGAATTACAAAAAGTCATCACTGCTTTTATTATAATCCCGTTTTCGGGAATGTTCAACAAAATTTTCTCTTATAAGGGATTTTCGCGATGTCAAAGAGAAATAATGAAGGAAAATGACGGAAGGAAGAGTTAGGTTGTCACACCTCGACAAGCGACTGGATTCCCTCGGAAACCGCCTGCGGCATCTGCGGAAAGAGGTCCACCGCCTCACGCTCGAACAATTGGCACGTCAAACCGGGATTTCGCGCGCCAACCTCAGCCGCATTGAAAAGGGAGAGGTCAGCCCGACCGCAGACACATTGATCACGTTGGCCAACTTTTTTGGTGTCTCCCTTGACTGGCTGGTCTTGGGGGAAGAAAAAGGCGTCTCTGCCAGTACCGTCCGGGAAACGAGCCATTTCTACACGTGGATGGAGGAACTGGACGAAAAGGAAATGACAGAGGTGCAACTGTTCGTCGATTTCTTGAAATACCGAAGAAAGAAAACGAACCCCCGTCCCAAAAATTAAGGGGCTCAGGAACAGATGGATCAATAGCTGGGAAAGTCCATCACGTAGGTGAATCGCCCGCGGTGGCGCATCACGCCGGATGGGTCAGGATTCAGGGTGACAAGGACCGTTGGAATGCCGGCGGCTCCAATCGCCCGCTGCACCGTGACCACGGTACGACGGCACAAAGGTCACCCCGCTGTCAAGAGCACCCCATCCGCCTTGGAGCGTGTGATCTCCTTGGCCACGGCCGGGACCGTTTCCTCGACAATTTTCTTCAGGCGCATCGCATCCCCCATCATCGTGATGTGCTTGTCGCCCACCCACCGATAAACCCTCAACCGCCAGTTTCCGAAGGCGATCGATGGGAACGTGTTTTTTCGTTAATTTTCGTATGTCGCGAGTTTTTGTTCATGATTTTGTTTTCTTGCATTATCGACGGGAAAGAGAGCATGTACAGGGATGTACATGCTCGTTGCGTGAATCTGGCGTTACGAAGGATGTTACAGCTTGCGAAGGACTTCAAACAACTCCTCGTTGTCCGGCAGCTGATCGATGGGATGCACGTCGATGAAGCGGATAATTCCCTCTTTGTCGATGATAAAGAGAGCCCGCTCACTCATCCCCTCATCCCTAAGAACACCGTATTTTTCGGCCACTGCGCCGTGCGGATAAAAGTCTGAAAGAAGCGGATAGGTGATGCCGCCAAGCGACTTCTGCCAAGCTTCATGACTGGGAATGCTGTCAACGCTAATACCCAAAACTTGGGTATCATACTCTTCAAAACGAGGCAGATCGTCCTCGTATGAAGGCATTTGCGCCCCTCAAACAGGCGTCCAATCCAGCGGATAAAAAGCGATAAAAACGTTTTTCTTGCCGAAGTAGTCACTCAAGGTGATGACGCGATTACCCGTGGCTTTCAGGGTAAAATCAGGTGCCTTGTCGCCTACCTTCAGTGTCTTTGTCTCTGTTGCACCTTTCGGCATTCCCTCATCCTCCTTACTGCCTGGTCTTGGAATGGGATGTCCCAAATGGCAGTATACCATGTTTGAACCTGGCTGAACAAATGATGACAATGTGAAAATAAATTTATTGTTTCTTGATAATTAATTTTAAAAAATGCCCCCGTGTTTGTGAAGAATCTCCTCGGCCTCGGGCAAATCCTTTTCATCGGCAATGACGGTGACCAGCACATTGCGGGTGATCGCCATTTCGTTGCCGTCTGCCATCCCACTCGCGCTCGGATCGGCGGCCAACAAGACGGCCGCATCCCGGTTCGTAAAATCGGTACCCAGCACCACATTTCCCAGGCCCGGAACCTTTCCGGTGATGAGGTTGTGAAACGCGTCGGTCGGCTCGCCCGGATCCATCCTCACCTCGTCCATCTGGACCGTCTCAAAGCCGCTTTTCTTCAGCTCGGAGACGGCCTTTTCCGCCTGATCGAAAGAGGAAAATGTCGCCAAAATGCTGCGCTGCGGCGGCTCCAATCTCAAGTGGTCGCACCTCCCGGATTCTAGGGCATACAACCATAGCTTGGATGAGCCGGCCGATTTTATGCACGGACAAACGGGTTGTACCGTTTTTCTTCTCCGATGGTTGTGGCTGGACCATGGCCGGGATAAACGACGGTCTCATCAGGCAGGGTGTACAGCTTTTCCCGAATCGAACGGGCCAATTGGTCAAAGTCGCCTCCCGGAAAATCGGTCCGGCCAATGGAACCTTGAAACAACGTGTCTCCCGCAAAAACGACGTCATTGGCGACAAAGGAGACGCATCCCGGCGTGTGTCCGGGGGTATGCCGAACCTCCAGCTCCCATCCTGCCAATGCCAGCCGCTGCCCATCGTACAGCAGTTCGTCTGCGGGCGGCCCATCAATCGGTTGGCCAAACGATACCGACATGTTGAGCCTGGGGTCAATCAGCCAATCCTTGACCGCTTCATGGATGTATATCGGGGCACCCGTCGCTTCCTTGGTCGCCGCCAGGCCGCCAATGTGATCCAAATGGGCGTGCGTGAGCAAAATCGCTTTGACCTGATACGGTTTGATCAGCGACAAGATCTGATCTTCCCCGTAACCGGGATCAATAACCACCGCCTCGTTGGTCGCTTCGTTGACCAGCAGATAAAAATTGGTTTGCCACATTCCCAAAGGCCGGGTGATGATTTTCATACCTATCCCTCCATCTGCTCAAAGTGCGTTGCGCTTACTGTCATTGTAACCCTTTGGCCGAAAGCTGCAAAAGGTGAATAGTCGCCGTTTCCCCAGGAGACATTAGGAACAGATTTGATCTCATCCTCATTATCACGAACGCATAGAGGAGCATGTATGTGGCTGAAAGCAAATCATCCGGCAAAACCAAAGACTTAGTCGCATTGACCAGCGTCCCCTTGATCATGGTGCTGGGCAATTCCATGCTCATTCCCGTATTGCCACAGATAAAATCTGCCTTGAAAATCAGCCAATTTCAGGTCAGCTTGTTGATCACGTTATTTTCGCTCACGGCTGGAATTGTCATTCCCCTGGCCGGTTTCCTCTCCGATCGCATCAGCCGCAAGGCGGTGATCATCCCTTCTGTTTTGCTGTACGGTGCCGGAGGATTGCTGGCTGGCTTTGCCGCTCTATGGGTGGATAAGCCCTATGCTCTGATCATTGCAGGGCGTGCCTTGCAAGGGCTGGGAGCTGCCGGCACAGCACCCATCGCCATGGCTTTGCTGGGCGATCTCTTCAGGGGCGGCGCACAAAGCAGGGCACTGGGACTGTCTGAATCAGCCAATGGCATGGGGAAGGTGATTAGTCCCATTGCCGGCTCGTTGCTCGGCCTCATCGCCTGGTGGGCTCCTTTTTTTGCCTTCCCCATCCTGTGTGCCGTCTCCGCCCTGATGGTGTGGCTGATGGTGAAAGAACCGGTACAGAAAGAAAAATCGCCTTCCCTGCGTGAATATGTTCGCGCTCTCGGTGACATTTTCAAGCGGGAAGGACGATGGTTGCTCTGTGCGTTTTTTGCCGGTTCAGCTGGGCTGTTTGTGCTGTTTGGCATTCTGTTTTACCTCTCCGAAGTCCTGGAATCCCAGTATCAGATTGACGGCGTGTGGAAGGGAGGCGTACTGGCCATCCCGCTGCTCGGTATGGTGGTCACCTCCTTTGTCACCGGTTCCCTCATCCGAAAAAACGGAAAGCTGATGAAATTCCTGATCATTACTGGACTTTTCGCCCTTTCAGGCAGCCTGGCGCTGGCCATTTTATTCAAGAACCTCTATCTGTTTATCGGCCTGATTACGCTGGGCAGCATCGGTACCGGCGCCGTTCTGCCCTGTCTGAACAGTTTTATCACGGGCGCCGTGCGCAAGGCAGAACGCGGCATGATCACCTCGATATACGGCAGTGTCCGGTTTTTGGGCGTGGCTATCGGGCCGCCTGTGTTCAGCTGGTTAATGGACATCTCCAGAACCGTGATGTTGGCATCCGTGGCCAGTCTGGTGGCCTTTGCCGCCTTGTTGGGCTTATTTCTCATCCATCCGGCCAAAAACGGCGGCCAGACAGAAAAAAATGCAAAACGCAAAAAAATGCCCTTTTTTCCCAGCCATCTCATTCAGAAGCGGGCGCGCGGCCGGGTACGGACATGAAATGAGAGGGGCTGTTCCGGTCCTGAGGAACAGCCCCTGTTCTACTTCATGAAATCTTTTAGCTGACATATTTTTCTGCTTCAATGACCCGCTGGGCAATCGCCCTTTTCAGCGCAATGGTGTTCGCCGGATTGCGGCGCGCGAGTTTCTTGAGAATGGACAACTGGGTAAGCAGTTGGTCGCCTTCGCTGATCGCGGCCAGCGATTCGCGCGCCAGTCGTTCCACTTGCTCAAACGCCTCGTGCACATAGACGCGCGTCATGTCGATTTTGTTTTGATGCGCCGCTTCCCCATCGCGCGCGATGGCCTTCAGCGTCCGCAGGTAGGCCGATTCCATCGTGTAAATGGCGATGATCATGTCTGCCACGTTGGCCAGCAGCTCCTGTTCTTGCTCCAGCTTGGTCTGGTACTTTTGAACGCCCAATCCGGCAACCATCAACGTGATCTTTTTGGCCGCGTCAATCAGTGTTTTTTCCGCGCCCAGCAGGCCTTCAGCCGGCGTCGGAATGTAACTGATAAGCTCTTTCTGCAGGTTCTGGATAGCAGAAAGCAAAGGAAGGTCGCCACGCATCGCCTTCTTGACCAGCGTTCCCGGAATCAGCAGGCGGTTGATTTCGTTGGTCCCTTCAAAGATCCGGTTAATCCGGGAGTCACGGTACATCTGCTCGACCTTATACTCTTGGATGTAACCATATCCGCCGTGGATCTGAACAGCCTCATCCACGACCTGATCCATGATCTCGGATCCGAACACCTTGTTGATCGAGCATTCAATGGCGTATTCTTCGATCCGCTTGCCGGTCACGACGCCGATGTCCGGAGCGTTGGAATCCAGCCCCTGCAGCGCCTGATCAATCAAGCCGGCGGTACGGTAAACGGTCGATTCGTTGACATAGGCGGCGATGTTCATTTCCGCCAGTTTTTGCTGAATCAAGCGAAAACGGCTGATCGGCACATTGAACTGCTTGCGCTCATTGGCGTATTTGGCGGACAGTTCAATCGCCCATTTGGTTGTGCCCACGGCGCCGACGCCGAGCTTAAAGCGGCCGATGTTGAGGATGTTGAAGGCGATGACATGGCCCTTGCCAATCTCCCCGAGGACGTTTTCCACGGGCACCTTCACATCTTCCAGAATCACAGGACAGGTGGAGGAACCTTTGATTCCCATCTTCTTCTCTTCCGGTCCGATGGTCACGCCAGGGAAGTTGCGCTCGACGATGAAGGCGGTAAACTTTTCCCCGTCCACTTTGGCATAGACGATGAAAATGTCGGCAAACCCGCCGTTGGTGATGAACTGCTTGCTGCCGTTGAGGATATAGTGCTTGCCGTCCGCTGACAATACGGCCGTCGTTTTGGCGCCCAGCGCATCGGAACCGGAGCCAGGCTCGGTCAGGGCGTAGGCGGCGATCAGTTCGCCGGTCACCAGTTTCGGCAAGTATTTTTGCTTCTGTTCCGGACTGCCGAACAGGACGATGGGCAAACTGCCGATGCCGATGTGCGCCCCGTGCGTCAACGCAAAGGAGCCACCACGAGTCATGTTTTCGCTGAGGATGGTCGCGCTGATCTTGTCCAGATCAAGCCCGCCGTATTCTTCCGGCACTTCTCCCCCGAGCAAACCCAGTTCCCCGGCCTTGCGCATCAACTGGATCGACAGGTCGTAATCGAGGCTTTCCAGCTTTTCCCGTACAGGCTCGATTTCTTTTTCCACAAACTCAAGCACCGTACGCCCAATCATTTTTTGCTCTTCGGTGATGTCTTCCGGTGTAAACACTTGCTCCGGGGAAATCTCTTCCAGCAAAAAGCTGGCGCCTTTCACTTTCTCCTGTGTGCTCATCCACATTCCCTCCTTAAAATGGCTGTTGTCGATTACGCTGGGAACTCGAAGACGCCGGCCGCTCCCATGCCGCCGCCGATGCACATCGAGACGACGCCATATTTTCCGCCGCGGCGCTTCATCTCATATATCAGTTGCACCGTCAGTTTCGCCCCCGTGCAGCCGAGCGGATGCCCCAACGCGATCGCCCCGCCGTTGACGTTGATTTTCTCCAGATCCAGCTCCAGTTGGCGGATCACGGCCACGCTTTGCGCGGCAAAGGCCTCGTTGATTTCAAACAGGTCCACTTGATCCACGGTGATGCCGGCCAGCTTCAGCGCCTTCGGAATGGCCACGACAGGACCGATGCCCATGACCTCCGGCTCGACACCGCCGACAGCAAAGGAGCGGAAAATGGCCAGGGGTTTTAAGCCCAGTTCCTCCGCTTTATCCGCCGACATGACCACCACCGCGGCCGCACCGTCGCTGGTTTGCGAGGAATTCCCCGCGGTGACTGTGCCATTGACCTGGAAGGCCGGACGGAGCTTGGCCAGCGTCTCCATGTTGGTGTCGGGACGAACCCCTTCGTCGGTGTCGAACTGCTTCGTTTGCTCAATCACTTTCCCGCTTGTTTCGTCAAACGTCCGCTCAACCACCGTGACCGGAACAATTTCTTCTTTAAACTTTCCTTCCTGTATCGCCCGGTGGGCCAGCCGGTGGCTGCGTACCGCGAATTCATCCTGCATTTCGCGCGTGATCTGGTAACGCTTGGCCACCTGTTCCGCGGTGTGCCCCATCGACATGTAAATTTGCGGCATGTGTTCCACCAGATAAGGGTCGGGCGCAATCTTGTTGCCGGTCATCGGCACCATGCTCATGCTCTCCACGCCGCCGGCCACGATCACGTCGGCCATACCGGTCATGATCTGCTGGGCGGCCAGGGCGATGGTTTGAAGCCCCGAGGAACAAAAACGGTTCACCGTCATGCCGCATACCGTCGTGGGCAAGCCGGCCCGCACGGCGACAATCCTGCCCAGGTTCAGCCCCTGTTCCGCCTCCGGCATGGCACAGCCGATGATCACATCTTCCACGTCTTCCGGTTTCAGTCCGGGAGCGCGGCGAATCGCCTCTTTGACGACAATGGCCCCCAGCTCTTCCGGCCGGGTGTTTCGGAGCGAACCGCGCGGCGCCTTGCCGACGGCCGTGCGTGCCCCGGAAACGATCACGGCTTCTCTCATTGGCTTCTCCTCCTCCTCATGTCTTGTTTGTATTTCATCAGTTGCGCAGCGGCTTACCCTTGACAAGCAAATGTTGCATCCGTTCCTGGGACTTGGGTTCGCCAACCAGGCTCAAGAAAGCTTCCCGCTCCAGATCCAGCAGATACTGCTCGGTCACTTCGGTACCAGCCGGCACCTTCCCGCCAGCCAGCACATCCGCCAGCTTGTTCGCAATCTTCATGTCGTGGTCGCTGATGTAGCCGCTCATCCGCATCGAGTAGGCCCCCAGCTTCATCACGGCAGCGCCGGGTTCCCCGACGACGCGGATCTTGGGCGGCACGGGCGGTTGGTAACCGCGCGCATCCAGTTCCAGAACAGCCTGCTTGGCATCGTGGATCTGGTGATCCCGGTTGACGCTGATGCGATCCTGCGGCCTCAGGAAGCCCAGCTTCTTGGCGTCGGCCGCGCTGGTCGCCACCTTGGCCATCGCAATCGTTTCAAAAGTGCGGTTGACCAACGGCTGCAGGTCCACCCCGGCACCTTGCGGAACGGTGGCAAGATTGCGCAGGAGCAGCTCTTTTGTCCCCCCACCGCCGGGAATCAGCCCGACCCCCACCTCAACAAGGCCCATATAGGTCTCCGCCGCAGCCTGCACCAAAGCGGCCGGAAAACAGACCTCGGCCCCTCCGCCCAGTGTCTGGGCGTGCGGGGCGGCCACCACCGGACGCCGCAAATATTTCAAGCGCATATTGACATCCTGGAATTGCTTGACGATGAGTTCGATCATGTCCCAGTTCTCATCCTGGGCCTCCATCAGGATCAGCATCAGGTTGGCGCCGACGCAGAAGTTTTGCCCTTCGTTGGCAATCACAAGGCCGCGCCAGTTTTTCTCCACTTCCTCAGCGGCGATGTTCATCATCTCCACGATGTCAGCCCCGATGGCGTTGTTGGGCGAGTGGAACTCCAGGAGCGCCACATCGTCTCCCAGATCGATTAAGCTGGCGCCGCTGTTGGAACGAATCACCCGGTTTTGCTCTTTCAGGGTGCGAAGCGAGATCCGCTTCGGATTGGCTGGCACCGGTTTGCTGGTGCCATCAAGCGCCGCATAAAACAGGCCTGCTTCTGTCTTTTCATAGAACGAGGTTTTGCCGCTTGAAATCCATTTTTCCACCCACTCGGGGATGGTTTCTCCTTCCGCCTTCATCCGTTCCACGCTTTCCACGAGTCCAATGGCATCCCAAGTCTCAAACGGTCCCTGCTGCCAGTTAAAGCCCCACTTCATCGCGTTGTCCACGGCCACAATGTCATCGGCAATCTCCGGCAACTTGGATGCCGTGTAGAGGAGCACCCGCTTGGTCATCTCCCAGACGAATTGCGACGCCTCGTCCTTGCCCCAGAGCAATGCCTTGAACCGCTCTTTCAGGCCGGGAGCCGCCTTTGCGGCCTGCAAGGAAGCGGAGCTGAATTTTTGCTGCGGACGGTACTCCAGATAGGGCGCGTCCAAGACCAGATATTGCGTTCCTGCATCCGTTTTCACTTTCTTGTAAAACCCTTGTCCCGCTTTGCGGCCAATCCAGCCCTTTGCCACCATCTCCTTGATGAACGCGGGCACCTCAAACACCTTTTTCTCCGCTTCATCCGTGACGTTGGCATACACGTTGTTGGCGACGTGGATAAACGTGTCGATGCCGACCAGATCCAACGTGCGGAACGTGGCGCTTTTTGGCCTGCCCATCACCGGACCGGTCAGCTCGTCAACCGCCTCAGGCCCCAGCCCTTTTTCCAGCATCAGATGAAGAACCGTCATTAGTCCGTAGGTGCCGATCCGGTTGGCGATGAAGTTTGGCGTATCCTTGGCCAGCACCACGCCCTTGCCCAGGACATCTTCCGCAAACCGGGTCATGAACTGAATGATCTCCGGATCAGAGTCCCGATGCGGAATGATTTCCAGCAATTTCATGAACCGGGGCGGGTTGAAGAAGTGGGTGCCCAGGAAGTGCTTGCAAAAGACTTTAGAGCGGCCTTCCACCATTTGATGGATGGATACCCCTGAGGTGTTGGTGCTGACGATGGTTCCCGGTTTCCATACCTTTTCCAGCTCTGCAAACAGTTGTTGCTTGATCTGGAGGTTTTCGACCACTGCTTCAATGATCCAGTCCACCTCTGACAGCCAGGACAGGTGATCGGTGGTGTTGCCCACCGTGATTCTCTGCGCGTCGTCGTTATCGTAAAAAGCCATGTTTTTCTTGGCGTTCTCCACACCGCGCGCCGCCAGGCGATTGCGAACCTCGGCATCTTCCAGCGTCAGTCCGCGCGCTTTTTCACTCTCCGTCAACTCTTTCGGCACAATATCCAGCAGATAAGTCTGGATGCCGACGTTGGCCAGGTGGGCTGCAATCGCCGAGCCCATCACGCCTGCGCCGATGACGGCCGCTTTATGAATCCTCCTCTGCATCGCTTGCATTCCCCCTGTTTGTCATTCGCCCGTTTTTCATCGGGGATTGAATGAATCCTCATTCACATTATGACATAAGTTTTCTCTCTCGTCATCCCCCATTTTGTCGGACGGCTGTTTTTTTTTGCACTGAAAAACCCCCGCTTGAACGGGGGTTTTTGGATTACGTCGCCAGTTTTACTTTTTTCTCAAACGGATTGGTCACCTCAATCGGACCAGTCCCGCGCATGAGCATTTTCGGGTAGAACTTCTTCGGCTTGAGAATGGATACCAGGTAATCAATGGCCACCTGTGGATCGACCACCTCGCCGCAGGTGTAACAATCCAGTGCAGCAAACCCTTTCTCTGGATAAGTGTGAATCGAAATGTGGCTTTCCGACAAGAGGACGAGCACGGTTGCACCCTGCGGTTCAAATTGCTTGGATTGCACCGATAGGACGGTAGCCCCTGCCAATTCCGCAGCTTCGACCAGTTTTTTCTCCAGAAATTTTACATCATTCAGCAGATCGAAGTCGACACCCCACGTATCCACCGCTACGTGTCTTCCGAAGGTTGAGTACGCCACCTTTCGGCCCCCTTCCTAGCAAGTTTTTTTGTGTGGAAAAAAATCGCTAGGACCTACGCATTCACCACGGGGGAAAGTTAGTCCAAAGAGTTCCTTACCCTTTCAGTGAATCTGGTTCCTGCAGCACGCGAATCCAACTTTTAACGAGGACTAAGTTACCATAGAACGCGTCACTTTTCAATAGATGACAAAAAATAAACCACCTGCTGGTGGCACGTTGGTTGGCCAGCCCCAACAAGACGGCGCGACGGAATGGTGGAGCTAAGCGGGCTCGAACCGCTGACCTCCTGCGTGCAAGGCAGGCGCTCTCCCAACTGAGCTATAGCCCCTTCGATGAACATGGTGGGCCTAAGTGGACTTGAACCACCGACCTCACGCTTATCAGGCGTGCGCTCTGACCAGCTGAGCTATAGGCCCACATTGGTCTTGCTGGCTGACCACCTGCATTTTAACACGGAACACCCGGCACGTCAATATGGTTCAGCCGCAAGGTATTGCGCTTGTCCTCAGTGAAACCGCCGGAGCGCCTGTTCATCCTTATCCGGCGGATCCCCCATTCCTTCCCTCGACAGTTTCAGCCGCAGGAGTTGATACGTGTACAGGGTGACCATTTGCAGGAGCTCCTCTTTGGACAGTCCTTGAATCATCGCTAATAAATCTTCCCGGCTGTGGTCCAAAAACAATCCCATCACCAGGGCGAGGATATCCTCTTCATCGCCGCGGAGAACATTTCGGTACATGGCGTAAATCTCATCCACAATCTTCATCACCTATCGACCGCCTTTAGTCAAATTCATGATGTTCATCTCCGGAACAGTCATGACAGCGGCTGCCAGAGACGCCGCTTCGCCTCTCTGACAAACCTGGGATTTTGCAGATCCTGCTCCAGAATATCCCGCAGGAATTCCGGCAAATAAAAGGTAAAATCAAGTCCTTTCTGCAATTCTGGATATCCGACGCCAAACGTAAACATGTCAATCATCCCGACGGTATACATTTTCTCCGGCTCCAGCAGCTCATCGCCGACCCAGACCCGTCTGATTTTTCGATACGCCGGGCCATTCGGGTCATACTGGACGCGCAGGCCGGATGTGCTGAGGTTCCCCAGCACCTTTCCGCGAAAGCCAAACCCGCGAATCGGCCGTTGCTGGAACTCCCTGAGCAGGGACTGCTCCAAGCTTTTCAGCAACACCTCACCGCTGATCCGCGCCCGGCAGGGGTTAATCGGCGAAGGACAAATTTGATGCAAAGTCCCTTTGCTAAGCATCCCCGCCTCGATGTTGCCCAGCAATTGGCCGGAGTTGACCAGCCCGATGTCCGCATTGGCAATCCGGCGCAGGCCGTCGGCGAGCAGGTTCCCCAGATCAGATTCCGCATCATAACGGATGTGCAGCGCCTCCGGCACCCAAGCGGTTGGCTGGCTGAGAACCTGGGCAGCCGCTTTGCGATGGCGGGAAATCACCGCCTGCGTTTCGGGATCGGCCGGCCTGGTAGGCTCCATGGCGATCAGCTCGGCACGCATTTGGCTGACGCGCCGCTTGTCGAGATCATATCGCACCTCGACATGACCGAGGTATTCGCCAAATTTGCCCGCCGCAGCAAGCAGAATATCGCCCAGCCACTCACCTTCCGGAAAGGCATGATGGGTATGCGCCCCAAAAACCAGGCTCCCCGGCGGCAGGACATCCGCGAGCCGGATGTCCTCGTGGATGCCGACATGAGACAGAATCACCCATTGATCCACCTGGTCCCGGCAACGGTGGATCCAGCCGGCCACCACCTCCTGGGGCGAAGACATCTCCCACCCCATCAGGTTGTAAAAGGCTTGAAAGGCTGCCGTGACACCGAGAAAGCCGAGCCGGATCCCTCCCACCTCAAGCAACAGGAACGGCTCTGCCCATGCCGGCGGCTGTCCTGTCTCCCGATCCGCCATATTGCTCAGAAGAATTTTAAACGGAACATCCTTGTACAGCTTGGCCAGCTGTTCTTTTGTAAAGGTCAGCCCTTCATTGTTTCCGATCGTGATCAGATCCGCACCCAGTGTCTTTAAAATGTCTACGTTGGCCTGCCCTTCCGTGCCTTCGGTCACCGGATGCATCCGATCCATGTGATCCCCCAGATCCAACACGATCACCGGCTCCCCGAGCGCCTCCCAACGCTTGCGCATCATGCGCACCTGATAGGCAATGATCGGCATTTGCTCAAAACGGCTGTGGATGTCGTTGGTATGCAAAAAATGAATCGTCAGCTCCCTCAAGCCTACCACAACCCCTCAATCAGCAGGTTGAGACCTACCCCTGCGATCGCCAGCCTCGTAAACCAAATCAACGCCTTTCCGGACATGCGCGAGGAGATCCAGCTGCCCAGCTTCCCGCCCGCCCAGGCTCCCGGTATGAGCAAGAGCGCCACAAGCCAGTTGATATTCCCCAAAAAGACGTGCGTCAGGCTGCCAAACGAGCTGGTCAACAAAATCGTAAACATCGAGGTGGCCGTCGCCAGTTGCGGCGGAAAAGCGAAAAAGATCACCATCATCGGCACCATCAGGGCACCGCCGCCTATCCCGAAAAATCCGGCCATCATCCCGGCAACAAAAGAAACCGCCAGAGCAATCCAGTGATTGTAGCCATACCGATACTCCCGGCCAGTTCCCGCTTCCACGTATAGCCGCTCCACATGCCACTTCACCCGGCGTGGCCGGATCCGATCCCGGATCGACAAAAGGAAGGCCATCAAGATCAGAAACAACCCAAAAAAAGCCTGAAAGCGCTCAGAGGTGACATGTTGGTTGAGCCAGGCGCCAAACATGGAAGCCGGCCCACTGGCGATAAAAAAAAGCAGGCCGCTCTTGACATCCACCCTTTTTTGCTTCATGTACGACAGGGTGGATGATAAAGCGGTAAAAACCACGACCAGCAACGAAGTGCCCACAGCGACCTGAGCTGTCACGCCGGCGAGAGAGGGCAGCAAGCCACTGAGAAACAATAGACCCGGCACGATGATCACGCCGCCGCCCAAGCCGACGATGCTGCCAATCGTGCTTGCCACCACGCCCAACAAGAGCAACAACAAAGCCAGCCATACTGTCATTCCGATTCCCCATTCCTCTTGATTGTCCCGGCTTCTCCCCGCGGTTGCTCAAGGCAACCGGTCACGAAATCGTAACATTAGCTATTATTATAAACACATCCTCGCCTCTTTCGAAAGGGGACATTATTGACCCGTGGCCCAGATCCACCATTCTTCGGCCAATTGCTGGAACGGTTTGCCCAGCGCCTGTTCAAGGGCCCTGACGGTTCTCCGGTTCACCTCCTGCAACTTTTCCGCGGTGCTTGCGGGAATATAGGGCTGTTGGCGAAGCAGCCGGAACGCCTCGCGCAAAGGTTGATATCCGTATCTCTCCAGCAGAAATTCCACAATCAGCCGCGATTGATGATAATACTGGGGCGCTTCCTCCGCAGTCAGCTGTTCCAGCTGGACGGAGGCGAGCTTCGGCCAGCTCCACAGTTCCGAGCGGGGAATGACAGGCAGTGCATCGTTTTCCGGGATGCGATCCATGCGTGCACTCGTCTGTTCCGCCAACCCTTCTTGCAGCCAATAGGCCGCATTGTCATTGGTCAGCTCACCCAACATCTTGTGCACCATCTCATGGATGATTGCGGAATGATAATATGTCTTGTACCGGTCTGAGATGTCGGCATTGGCCTCTACCAGCAGCTTGATCGACTCTCCGTATTCATTCCAGCCTCCCGCCCAGTCGGGAAGCGACCATTTTACGGATTGAAGAAACCAGTCCTTCTTTCCATACAATTTCACCGCCACGGGCTGCCGCGGCTTCCAGCCGTAAAGGGAGGCCAGCCGTTTTTGGACCTGATCGGCCATCCCCTGCAGCTCTCTGGCAAAGGGCAACAGCCGCTGATGGGTCACCTTGACGATCGTATGCGGGCTGCGTGTTTCCAAAAACGGCAGATCGGCATCTTTCCACCCCGCGGGTGTTCGCCGAAAACAAATCGGCACCCGGACACGGCGCGCCTTCCCTCCTTCTTCCGCCCGCTGCTCGATGAGCGCCACCACCTCATCATTGGCCCGCCTCTCCAAAAATGCGCTCACGCTCCGCCGATACTTCCTCTCCTTGACAAACGCGGCAGCATCTGTAAACCAGTGCCGCTGTTCCTGCCAATAAACGGCATCTCGGTCATCAATCGTCTGCATGTACCGTTCCAGCGAACCGCTGATCACCGCGCTTTCCTGCTGTCTGACCAACTCGCGGATCTCCGTTTGCCAGCTTTCAGGGATCTTCTCAGTGATGGAGATGCCGAACATCCCCCCTGCACAACCGAAGATGCCCATGCACAGCATCAGCCACAGCGCCGCCAATCTGAGCAGCTTGACCCGTCCGGCCATCTCTGTCAACGCTCCTATCTTTTTCCTATTGCAACTGCTCAGCCAGCTCCTCCCACCGCTCCCTGCCGAAGTGCCGGATCATCAGCCGCTGAAAGTCGCTTCCCGTCGCCTCCCTGAACTGGTATTCCCTGTAGTATTCTTGTAAGAAACGCATCATTTTATCCGCGCCCAGTTGTTGATATACCCGCCAGAGCGCCATCGCGCCCCGCTGGTAGACATCATAATCGTAGGTCTCCCAATCGGCAAATTCCCACAACGGGCGGCGGACGGGACCGCTTTTCTCTTTCAGATCGCCGGGAGGGCTGGCGACATAACGTTCTTTTCCCGCGATATACAGTTGGCCGTACTCAGGTTCGATGTCAGAGAGAAACCACATGGTGGAAAATTCGCTCAAACTCTCATCCAGCCACGCCTCGCCCACCTGATCGCTGCCGACGGCGGCATACCACCATTGATGCGCCGTCTCGTGGGCCACCACCACCGTCCCATAGCGATCCTCCGGGTGTTCAAAAAACTTTCCTCGGACGAACGCCAAACCCGGATACTCCATGCCGCCAAAAAAGCCGCTAGTTCGGACGACGTCGAATTCCTCATAGGGGTAAGGTCCAAACTTCTCCTGATAAAATTGCAGCGCCTGTACCGCCACCTGGTGCAACCGCGTTGCAGCCCGCACATCATCGCTTGTCAAAAACCAGGTATTGACCGTCACGTTCCCCACTTGCTCCTGAAGATATGCATATTGCTGATCCACGACCACCATCGCAAAATCCCGCACCCGCCTGGCGCTCACCTCATATTGCACCCATTCCCCGTAAGGCGTGCCCTGCAAAAGGTCATGGCCCGTCGTAATCAACGTATACCCTTGCGGCAGGCTCACCTTGAGACGATAATCGGCAACCCGGCTGTAAAACGGATCCCCGATTGGATAATACGGGTAGGCATGCCACGTCCCTCGCTCGTAAACCGCCAGCTGCGGGGACCAATTCCCAAGCCAAATGGCATGCTGGTCATAGCTCAACCGTCCTTCGTTTTTCGGCAGGCGCAGCAAAAAGTGAATCACGACCTGCAACTTTTCTTTTTTCCGCCAATTCAGTTCATCCAGGTACAAAAGCGTCCCCTCCTGGCGGTACGATACTGGCCGGCCGTTGACCACCACACGCTGGATCTCATAGCGGCCCGGCAGACGCTCTTCTCCGAGCAGGGGTTCCCAATGACGTCCACGGGTCGGCATGTCCGGCTGGAATTGCCGCGGATAGACATGAAAAACCACCTCATTCAGCAGCCGGTCGCTGCGATTGATCCCTTCCCACTTCCAGATCCCCGTCATCTGCTTGCCAATCGGATCGATCAGCACTTCCCCGTCGTATGCCGACAAAAAAAGATCCCCCGGCTCGTCCCGCACAAACCAGGCATGCCAGATCCACCCGAGCAAAAAAACCATCATCCCCGCCACAAAAAGCCAAATGAACCGCCATTTTCCCCGCCAAAACGCCGGCAAGTCCGTCCACCTCCAAAAAAAAAACAGCACAGAGGTTACCTTCTGTGCTGTTATATGAGACAAACCCGATCTTTATGTTTACAGTTGAACCTTCGCTCATAAAAAGATAAATCGCAGGACAAACAAAATCCCAAGCACGTACATGACGGGATGTACCTGGCGCCCCTGACCGGCAAACAACTTGGCCAGCGGATAGGCGATGAATCCCAGTGCGATTCCCGTAGCAATGCTGAACGTCAACGGCATCAGCATCATGGTGAGAAATGCGGGGATGGCTTCAGCCATCTCCTTCCATTCAATTTCCTTCAAACTGGCAGCCATCATCACCCCGACCACGATCAAGGCCGGAGAGGTAACCGCAGCGGTGCTGGCCACCGTTTCTACGACAGGGAAAAAGAAAATGGACAGCACAAAAAATCCCGCTGTCGCGACGGCTGTCAGGCCGGTCCTTCCACCCGCTGCTACGCCTGCGGACGACTCGATATAGGAAGTGACAGTGGATGTCCCCAGCAGGGATCCCCCCATGGACGCCAACGCATCGGCAGTCAAAGCCCGGCCGGCACGAGGCAACTTGCCGTCTTTCAGAAACCCGGCCTGATTGGTCACACCCACCAGTGTCCCTGTGTTGTCAAACAAGTCGACAAACAGAAAAGCGAAAATGATCGTAAACAATCCCATATTCAGGGCGTCGAGAATATCCAGCTGCAAAAAGGTCGGAGCAATCGACGGCGGCGCTGAAACAATCCCCTTCGGCAGCGGAACGACGCCGGCAATCATCCCGACGACGGCCGTAGTCAGCATCGCATAGAAGATGCCTCCGCGCACCTTGCGCACCAGGAAAAAAATCGTGACAATGAGTCCGAAAAAGGTCAACAACACATTGGGATCGGCCAAATTCGCATTCAGGCTTACCAGCGTCGCTTCATTGGAAACAATGATCCCCGCGTTTTTCAGGCCGACGAAAGCGATGAACAGACCGATGCCCCCGGAGACGGCATGCTTCATCCCGGTGGGAATGGCGTTGATAATGGTTTCCCGCACCTTCGTGACGGTCAGAAGCAAAAAGAGAAAGCCGGAGATAAACACCGCTCCCAGCGCCGTCTGCCAGGGCACACCCATCCCCAGCACCACGGTGTACGTAAAATAGGCGTTGAGTCCCATGCCGGGTGCCAATGCCACCGGATAGTTGGCCAAAAGCCCCATCAGGAGACTTCCCAACGCCGATGACAGCGCTGTGGCGACGAAGACGGCTCCCAAGTCCATGCCACCGTCTTTCCCGAGAATCGCCGGGTTAACCACCAAAATGTAAGCCATCGTCATGAAGGTGGTCAAACCGGCCAGGATCTCGGTGCGAATGGTCGTCCCATTTTGACGAAGTTGGAAGAACCTTTCCATTTCATTTATCCCTCCTCTGAAATAAAAAAGATCCAGGTATCTGGAACTTCCCTGGATCTTCTCCAATCCATCTGAATCCCACGACAAGGGCAGATGACCGCATGGCGAACGATCCATACGGATCTTACCAGTAATATCGCCATCCGTCAATGGAAAAAGCGAATTTTATTTGCTATTCCATGCCAAACGTTCGGAAAAACACCTCTTATTCCGTTCCCGCTTTCACTTCCTGGAGTGCATGGCAAGAAACGAGCGATAGAGCGCGTGAAACATTTGGTTCAACCCGCCCTGCTCCAGGGTATCGGAAGCGCGCCCGCCATAGCGGAGCTGCTCGTACAACACGGTCTGGCGCGCCAAATCCTCCTCCAGCTCGTCACCCACCCGTATTCGCTGAAGGTATTCCCGGATGGTCTCCCGCGGCTCTCGCCGGTGCCGCCGGGCAAAAGAAGCGAGCAGCCGCCGGTATGCCCTCAGGTAAGTTTCCGGAGATACGTCACGGCTTCTCATCCGCCTTGCCTGCCACCAGAACCAAAGATGGATTCGGTACCGCCACCAGGCCAACCCCATCAAGATCAACAACGCCAACGTCACCAAAGCGATGCGCACGTCTGGCCCGTCAGACAGCGGCATCCATTCCTGCCAGCCGATTGGCGGTCCGGAAACGGCCTGTTCCCCGCTTTCCTCTTCCGGTTTCTGTTCTGCCTGTTCCGGCGGTTCATCCCCAGGGGACACGGCAGAAACGGCCTCTTGCTGCGTCATTTGCGGCATCACAAAGCCTTTTGTCGGCTCAAACGGCAACCAGCCCACGCCTTCAAAATACACTTCCACCCAGGAGTGCGCATTTCGGCTGTAAACCTTCCCTTCATAGTAGCTCTGTTCCTTGGCACCCGCTTCTCCGTCAGCGGGTGGGACGGTCTTTTTCACCAGCTCTCCTGCAGTAAACCCCTTCACCCAGCGGGCAGGAATCCCTACCGAACGTAACATCACCACCATCGAAGTCGAAAAATAGTCGCAATAACCCCTTTTTGACTCGAAAAGAAAATGGTCCACAAAATCCTGATCCGCTTCCGGAATACTGACTTCTTGGGTGTCATATACGAACTCCGGAGAACGCAGGTACTGTTCCACCGCTTTGGCCTTGTCATAGGGATTGTCGGCGTCGCGGGTAATCAACGCGGCCAGCTGCCTGACACGCGGCGGCAGGCTTTCCGGCAATTGGAGGTAACGTCGGCGGATCTCCTCCGGATATGCCTGTCCGGTGAGCCGCATCTTTTCCTCGTCAATGACCGGCAACACGGAGCGCACCACGGCTTTCGTCACAGGATTTTCCTCCGTAAAGATGCCGCTGGCTTCATCGCCCCAGATCAACGTCTGAGCGCCGGCATCACCGGAGAAAACGCGCTTTTGAAAGGCGGCCTCCTCTACCACCTGTACCATCCCCTGGTGAAAGATAGGGTAGCGTTTGTTTGCTCCGCCTCCAAGCAAAGGCGCTCCCGCCGCCCATGCGATTTGCTGTTCCACCTGCCGGACGGCGATCGCCGTGTCGTCAAAAAGATGGGGAAAATCAGGAGGGACCTCCTCCCCGACGGCAACCGTGAGCGGGCTGTCTTTGTCCCTTTCCGCGGTCATGCTTATCCATCCCTTGCCGGTATAAAAATCCTTGCTCTCGCCGCGCAAATAGGCCCGTTCCGTCGTCTGAACCTCCAGGACCACGGTGTCATCCTGGACAAAAGGTCCTCCCAAATGGGCATCATTGGTTCCATACCCCACCTTCTTCGCACTGCCCGGGATGCCTTCCGGTTGGCCACGGTGAAGCAGCCAGGGAACCGGATCGGGCCAGGCGGGTGCCGGTTTCGGCGCCGCATAAGCCACAGCCGTGGCCAACATGAGCAGCGCCAAACTGCCTGCCAGCCATTGAACCCCCATGCGCAACGGCAGGCGCCCGTCGGACAGCGGCAGGCGGAGCCACGCCATGAGGAAAAGTCCTGACACCAGGGTCATCATGATGGAAAAACGGCCTTCGTACGGCGTAAAAGTATCCAATACGGAAAAATAGACCACACTCAAAAAGACAAACCACAACACACGCCGCTTGACGTAAACATAGTGCCAGATGACAAAACAGGCAAACCACAGAGCGATGAGAAAGAAAAAGGTGCGACTGAGAGGGGACATCGCCAGCCAGTCACGGGCAAGCAGGAAAGGAAGGCTGGCCTTGATCTCGCGGCCCCATGCACCCAGCCAGCTGAGAGAAAACCATCCGGTATCCCGGTAATAATGAACATAAAACAAACAGACGAACCCGGTCCAAGTCAGCGCAAAGGGAAGCCAACGGGGCTTTCGGAACAGCCGGGACAAACAAAACACGGCGAGGAAGGACAAAAAGATCCGCAAGTCTGCCGTATCGCTCAACACTTGAAAAGGTTTCAGCCATTCCCAACCCATGAAAAAGAGAAACAGGGCGACAATCAGCAGATGAACACCTCTACGAACCGACATGTCCTCCCTCCTTGGCCGGATGTTGCAAGAACAGATTTTGCAGGCGATCCTCAGCCACCCGGTAAACCGGCACGCCCAACCGCAACAGCTGGGCACAGGCCGCTTCCTGAGCCCGTTCCGTTTCGGATTCAGTCAACCAAAAAACCTGGATGGATGTCGCACGCTGGACCTGAACCCCTTGCCGAACCAGTTCAACCAGCGCTTTATCGAGCCTGGGGCTGATGATCACCATTTGCTGGCCGCCTGTCCGCTGCGGCAACTGTTGCCGGATTAAAGACGGGAGATTCATTTCTCCCACCGCCTCCTCAACAGCCAGGTAGCGGCAGATCTGCTGCAGCTGCCTCTGATCCGCCTTTGGCGTCAATCGAACCCGATGCCGTCCCTCAGCCACCAAGCCCACGCTCTGGCCGCTGGACACCGCAGCATAGGCCAGCGAGAGAGCAAGCTCGATCCCCCGCTCCAGCAGATGAAGACTGGCCTCCGAATAGCTGTGACGATATAAATCGAGAAAGATAAGGACCGGACCTTTACCCTGCCGTTCAGGCAATTTGCTCTTCAGTCCGGTGGTGCGTGCGCTCTGCTTCCAGTGGATCTGATTCAGGCGATCCCCTGGTTGCCAGTCCCGGATTCCGGCCACCAGCGTAGACTCTTGTTGCCTGAGGTTCCGGTGCGGAACAGGCGTCCGGACGGCCTGGTGTTCCCCTGCCCCGGCTGCCCACCCCCGCAATAGCTGATAGCGTGGATAAACCACCAGCTCCTCTCGCACATGCAAGCGAATCTGCCGGTGCAGCAAGCCGAACAGATCCCCTGTCGTCACGCGGACTTCCCCAAGGACAAACTGCCCTCTCGGCAACGGGGACAATTCGTACGCAAAGGTCAGGGTTCTTTGAAACCAAGGAAGCCGGAACATCATCTCCGGGGAGCAAACCGCCTGCAGACGCCGCGGAAGCTCCTGTTCAACCTTGATCCAAAGAAACGGCATGGGAAAACGGCGGCGCAGCTTGAGCTGGACACGCAATGTGTCTCCTCTGGTCCACTTTCTGTCTTCGATGATCGTCTCCACCGACACCCCATAGCCGCCCACCAACCAGACCAGTCCCTCGTAGACACTGACTACGGTTACGGTATAAAAGAGAAAACCGCTGACAAACCCGCCCTGAAATCTCCAAAAGACAAAGCTTGCCAGCCAGAGAAAAACAACCAACCAAAGATTGGTCTGCTTCATCCCGTGGTACCATCCCCCGATCTTTGGATAGAAATGGATCATATGGGCACCGGAACCTTCTGCAAAATCCCCTCCAACACATCCCTTTCCTTCAAACCGCCCAGTCGTGCCTCGGCATGCAGGATGAGCCGGTGGGCAAGCGTGTCATAGACCAGGGCCTTGACATCATCCGGCAAAACATAGGAGCGCCCGTGAAGATAGGCATGTCCCTGCGCAGCGCGCAACAAGGCCAGTGAACCCCGTGGACTGACCCCCAGGTAAATGCTGGGGTGCTTTCTCGTCTGTTCCACCAATTGCACGATGTAGTACTGGATCAGCTCACTGGCTGCCACTTGCCGGACTTCTTCCTGGATCTGCAGCAATTCTTCGGCACTCAGCACCGGCTCCAGCTTGTCCAGCATCCCGCCTGTCTGCATGCGGGCCAACATCGCCACCTCATCCTCGGGGCTGGGATACCCGAGACTCAACTTGAACATAAACCGATCCAGCTGCGCTTCCGGCAGCGGGTACGTTCCTTCATATTCCACAGGGTTTTGCGTCGCCAAAACAAAAAAAGGCTGGGGCAACGGATAAGTGGTCCCATCCACCGTCACTTTTCCTTCTTCCATCGCTTCCAGGAGCGCCGCCTGCGTGCGGGGCGAAGTGCGGTTCACCTCATCGGCCAACACCAAGTTGCCCATGATCGGCCCAGGACGGAATTCAAACTGGGCCGTCTGCTGATTGTAAACCGATACACCGGTGACATCCGAGGGCAACAAGTCAGGCGTGAACTGAATCCGCTGAAAGCGCAATCCCAATGTCCTGGCCAACGCCCGGACCAGCATCGTCTTGCCGACCCCCGGAACATCTTCCAAAAGCAGGTGTCCTCCTGCCACAATGGCCACCAGGCATTTGACAATCACATCATCTTTGCCGATGATCACCTGTTTGACATGCTCCAGCACTTCCATCATCCGCGGATGGCCGAGACGTGCCGGCTCGTTGCGTCTCTCCAATCCAAGCTTCTGCTCCATTGCCTTTGTGATCATGTGATCCGCCTTTCGCTTGAAATCGAACAACCTCATCTCACCCCAAGATCCACATTCACAGTCCTTTTTTTCCTTCTTCATACATCCTTCGCAACAGCCCTTGCCATTTGCGCATCAAACCTCGAGCATTCATAAACCTCAAGCATTCATGTTCATTATACCTTCTCCACGCAACCACCGCACTGTTTCATTTTTTGTCAAAATTAAATACAACGGCCTCATGCCGTAGCGATGCTCATCCGTCTCCTATAATTTTGATGCAATGTCGTAAAAAATCTTCTGCCATTCGTCCACTTTTCCCCAATCCCGGCCGTTCCGGACAATAGTCACATGCTTCAGAGGAGACACATAAATAAACTGCCCATAGTTGCCCATCGCAAAAAAGTCATAACCGGTATCACCTCTTCGGTAGCCCCACCAAAGATACTGGTAATAACCGCTATCCGAACGGAAAAAATTCTGCAGGGACTGGTTGTCGTAGTACCGGTAGTAATCCGGGTGGACACTTCGGTTGGGTCGTGTCGACTCGGCGATCCAATGTGGGGAGATGATTTGTTTGCCTTCCCAATTCCCTTGATGCAAAAACAGCCTGCCAAACTTGGCAAAATCAATTGCTCTCGCGTTGATGCCGCTTTCCATTTTTTCAAAGCCGTGCTCAAGGCTGTCGGTGCTCCACGATGCCGGATATTCCATTCCCAAGGGTTTCCATATTCTTTCTTCCAAGTATTGGGAAACCGATTTGTGCGTCGCCCGCTCCAAGATGATTCCAAGCAAGAGCGGATGATAGTTGTTATACCAAAAAAATTTGCCCGGCTCTTCCTTCATCTCCACTTCACTCAACGCCATCCTGCGAAGGTCCGTCGCATAATACGTTTTGGTGTCATCGCCCCACAGAAGCAATCCTTCTTTATACTTGATACCCGATGACATGGCAAGCAGGTGCCTAATCGTAACATCCTGGAATCCCCTGTTTCGCAGTTCCGGAATGTAATTGGTAATCGGCTCATCCACACTTTTATATATCACGTCGCATCCAGATAATCCGGTTTTGTCGCCAAAAACATGAGCATGGCGGCAACCATCACCGCAACGGCTATTTTTGCTGCTTTCACAAAATCCCCCCCGATGGTGTTTCTCACGCAAGGTGACGTTGGCTCCTAACTGCCTCTAGCAAATAACGTATCACTTCGAATCAAAATTGCAATAAAAACCATGCAACAAAAACAATATATTGCCAGGATGACACAAAAAAAAAAAGAGAAATCCTTGATTCATCAAGGATTTCTCCGTTCATCAGCCGGTCATTACATCATGTCCATGCCGCCCATGCCCGGCTGGTTGTTGTTCTCTTTCTCAGGAATTTCAGCCACAATCGCTTCCGTCGTCAGGAACATCGCCGCCACGGAAGCCGCATTCTGCAGGGCCGAACGGGTCACTTTTGCCGGGTCTACAATACCTGCTTCAATCATGTCTACCCATTCGCCGGTCGCAGCATTGAAGCCGATGCCCGGTTTTTCCTTCTTCAGCTTCTCAGCGATCACCGAGCCTTCCAATCCAGCGTTGGCCGCAATCTGACGCACCGGCTCTTCCAGCGCGCGCAAAACGATCCTTACGCCGGTCAACTCGTCACCTTCGGCTTGCACCGCTTCCACCGCTTTGATGACATTGACCAGTGCGGTACCGCCGCCAGCGACAATGCCTTCTTCCACGGCAGCGCGGGTGGAGTTGAGGGCGTCCTCAATGCGGAGCTTCTTCTCCTTCATTTCGGTTTCTGTGGCCGCACCCACCTTGATCACAGCCACGCCGCCAGCCAGCTTGGCCAGACGCTCCTGCAGCTTCTCGCGGTCGAAGTCGGAAGTGGTCTCCTCCAGTTGCTGACGGATCTGGTTAATCCGGCCGTTGATCTTGGCCTTGTCGCCATAGCCGTCGACGATAATGGTTTCTTCCTTGGTCACCTTCACCTGACGGGCGCGTCCAAGCTGTTCAATCGTGGTGGACTTCAGCTCCAAGCCGAGCTCTTCGGTGATGACCTGTCCGCCTGTCAGGATGGCAATGTCCTCCAGCATGGCCTTCCGCCGATCGCCGAATCCAGGCGCTTTGACAGCCACTGCTGTAAAGGTGCCGCGCAGCTTGTTCACGACCAGAGTGGCCAGCGCTTCCCCTTCCACATCTTCAGCAATGATCAGAAGCGGCTTGCCTTGTTGTACGACGCGCTCCAATACCGGCAAGATCTCTTGGATGTTCCCCAGTTTCTTGTCGGTAATCAGGATGTACGGATCTTCCAGGACAGCCTCCATTTTTTCGGTGTCCGTGATCATGTACGGAGAGATGTATCCGCGATCAAACTGCATTCCTTCGACGACTTCCAGTTCGGTCGTGAAGCCCTTGGACTCCTCAACGGTGATGACGCCGTCATTGCCAACCTTTTCCATCGCTTCGGCAATCAGCTCGCCAATGGTCTCATCCGAAGCAGAGATGGCAGCCACTTGGGCAATCGATTGACGGCCTTGAATCGGCTTGGCAATCTTCTTGATTTCCTCCACGGCCGCATTGACCGCTTTTTCAATTCCGCGGCGAATCACCATCGGGTTGGCGCCCGCTGTGACGTTTTTCAATCCTTCGCGAATCATCGCTTGCGCCAAAACGGTTGCCGTCGTGGTTCCGTCCCCAGCCACATCATTGGTCTTGGTGGCAACCTCTTTCACCAGCTGAGCACCCATGTTTTCATACGGATCTTGCAGTTCAATCTCCTTGGCAATCGTCACGCCGTCATTGGTGATCAGCGGAGAACCAAATTTCTTTTCCAGTACGACGTTGCGCCCTTTCGGTCCCAGCGTGACTTTCACTGCGTTGGCCAGGGCATCCACGCCGCGCAACATTGCAGCACGTGCCTTCTCGCTGAATTCAATCTGTTTCGCCATGATTGTTTCGCCCTCCCTGTTTTGATAATGTGGTTGAGAAACGCATGACAATCCAAGCGTTCAGTTCGGATAAGTAGTTGGTTCCTGCGCTTCCATGTAGCCCGATTTACTCACTGATCGCCAGGATGTCGCTTTCACGCATGATCAGATATTCTTTATCGCCGATCTTCACTTCCGTACCCGCATACTTGGAAAAAATGACACGATCCCCTTCTTTGACTTCCATGGGAATCAATTGACCATTCTCATATCTGCCTTTTCCCACTGCCACGATCCGGCCTTCCTGTGGCTTCTCTTTGGCTGTATCCGGTAAGACAATTCCGCTAGCGGTCGTCTCTTCCTGTTCAATGACTTCCACAACCACCCGATCTCCCAGTGGCTTGATCATCGATAAACCCTCCTTGAGCCAGATTTGTATTATTAGCACTCAACTTACACGAGTGCTAACACACCCTTTATATTAGAGGATTTGGGAATCATTTGCAAGAGGTTGGCATGATTTTTTCCCTTGTTTTTCATCCTCTTTCAGTTTGTCCACAGCCTTGCACAATATTCCAGCCACAGGAAGACAAAAAAACCTACAGGCCTTTCGTCCCGCCGATGCAACGTCGGCATCCCTGTCGGCAATCCATCCTGTAGGTTGTTGGATCCTTTATTCACGATTCATTGGCTTCATGCAGGGAACGAGCCCGCTGCATTTTCCGATAGGTCAACACCGATAACCACAAACTGATTTCATACAGCAGGAACAGCGGAATGGTGACCATTAAATCGCTCACAAGATCCGGCGGTGTGATCATCGTCGCAATGATCACCAGGGCCAAATAGGCATATTTTCTTGCGCGCGACAGAATCCGAGGATTCAATATGCCCAGCCGGGTCAGGAACAACATGACCACCGGCAATTCAAACAGCAGGCCAAACGGCAGGATAAAGTTGAACATGAACTGGAAATACTGGGCCACCCCGTACATCTCGTTGGCGCCGATCCGTTCCGCCAGGGACTGCATGAAGCGGAGAAGCATCGGAAAAAGCACCGTATACGCAAAACAAATGCCGCCGGCGAAAAGGACGGCAGAAGCAGGAATATACCGCAACGTCACGCGGCGTTCCCGGGGTGTCAGGCCCGGCGCCACGAAACCCCAAAGCTCAAAGAGCAGGTAGGGCACGACCACCACCAAGCTGGAGATAAAGGCCACCTGGAGCCAGACCCAAAGCGCATCGCCTGGCGAAAACACGTGCCAGTCAACCTGCACCTGTGCCCCCGCTTTGAGCCACTGAACGATTGGTTCCGAAAAGGCAAAACCGGCAATGAAGCTCAGAACAAAGACAATCATCACGCGGATGAGACGTTTCCGCAACTCGGCATAATGCGCCAGCCAGTGCATCTCCTTGGCGTCTTGCTCTTCTTGAATGTGCCTTCTCCGGGTCAATCGCCTCATCTCTCACGTCTCCCCGCAATGGCCTCGAAAAGAATCAGATGAAAAACACGTCATGGGTACGGATTTGAACGGACACGCTACTTTACGTCCTTGCGTTTTTCTTTCATGTCGCTGTCTTCGTCATCCACCAGACCTTGTGTCGCATTTTTAAATTCGCGCAGCGTCTTGCCGAACGCCCGGCCCAACTCCGGCAATTTCGAAGGTCCGAAAACCAACAAGGCCACAATCAAGATCAGCACCAGACCTGACAAGCCGATACTATTCACCTTTTCTGTCACCTCCCGGGCCAAGGGCTCCAATGTTAGACGATGCCCACAAATTCTAACCCTCATCATACACTCAACCACTGTTATCTGCAAGGCAAACCTTTTTGACAAGTGATTGACAAATTTTTTCGATTCAGCTTCCTTCCGCTCCAGCCGATTTTTCAGCCAGCTGGGAACCAGTCGGCCTTTCCTTCAACCCGGTCAAACCCATTTCCTCCTTTTGCGCATCCGAGAGAACCAGCATCTTGGCCTGGCATTTGGCTTTGATTTGCCCGTCTTCCCCGCGAACGACCGCCTCCACGTCGATGATCCGCCGGCGTTTTCGCACCGGGTACGCCTCCACCGTCACCCGTTCGCCGACCCGGATCGGCGCAAGAAAAGAGACGTGCATCTCGCCGGTCAGCGCCACCACACCCAAGTGATGTACAACGTACCCCAGCGCCTCATCCATGATCGTACAGGTCAGACCGCCATGTTGAATGCCCGGCCAGCCGACATGCCACTTCTCCGGACAAAATTCGGCTCTCACCCCTTCTCCGACCCTTTTAAACCTCATCCCCAACCCTTTCGGGTTTTCTTGATCACAGGCAAAACATCCTTCGAACCCCATTTTTCCCCTCCTTGTCTACGCATTAATGGTATAATTTAGCATAGTGGAGGTGCATAGCGAATGGAAATCATCCAGGTTCTCACATGCCGGTTGGGAAAAGAAGTATTTGCGCTCGCGATCCGTCATGTACAGGAAATCCAGCGTCTTGCCACGATTACTCCTTTGCCTTTGTCAGCCCCTTACATCAAGGGCGTCGTTCCGTTGAGAGAAAAGTTGATTCCGGTGATTGATCTGTACGTCCGGTTCGGGTGGGAGTCGATGGCCTTTACGGAACACCATCGGATGGTGGTGGTGGATTCCGGGGAAACCCGGTACGGAATCATTGTGGATGAAACCCAGGATATCGTGGAATGCACATGCACGCGCGAGGAAACCATTCCTGACGGACTCAGCATCCCGCCGGTCTTTGTCGATGCCATCTGCACGTATCAGGAGCAAAAAATTCCCCTGCTCAGTCCCCTGCAGATCATCGGCAAGCCGTCGTCAGTAAGCCATGGTCCCGCGCAGAAGATCCAGAATGCTTGAAGCAGGCAACGGTTGACTGACCAAGTATCCTTGAACACGCGTGCAACGCCATGTTTTCAGCAGCGCCAATTGTTCACTCGTTTCCACTCCTTCGGCCACCACTTCCAGCCCCAGGTGCCTCGCCAAGGTGATGGTAGACCTGACAATCGCCTGATCATGCCGGTCTTTCGTCACCCCACGGATAAACGACTGATCCAGTTTCAACACATCCAGCGGCAATCTTTTGAGATGGCTCAGAACCGAATATCCTGTACCGTAGTCATCCAGTGCAAACCGCACCTCCATTTCTTTGAGGCGTGACATGGCTTCAATGACCTGCTCCGGTTTCTCAATGAACAAGCTTTCTGTCACTTCCAACTCCAAAAGCCGAGGAGGCAGGGAGGATTCCCGCAACACATCCTGGATGAGTTCGATGAGGTTTCCCTCCAATAACTGCCGCAATGACAAGTTCACCGCAATCTGAATCTCGTAACCTGCTTGAACCCATTCCTGGCATTGACGACACGCATGACGCAAAACCCATTCGCCAAGGGGCACGATGAGTCCAGTCTCTTCAGCGATGGGAATAAATTGGGCAGGCGAGATAAATCCCGCTTCCGGGTGATGCCAGCGAACCAATACCTCAACGCCGGTAATTTTGTGCTCCTGCAAGTCCAGCTGCGGTTGGTAAAGCAAGATAAAATCTTCCCGACGGATGGCCGTGCGCAACTCATTCTCCAGAAGCAAATGCTGCCGGATTTGTACATGCATGGACGGTTTGAACACTTGCACCCGGTCACCTTTTTCTTTTGCCCGGTACATGGCGATATTGGCATGCTGAATAAAGCTCTCGGCCTCGGTTGCGTCCATGGGACAGAAACTGACGCCAATGCTTAATGTCATTTGAAAAACACGGTCAGACACATAAATGGGACGGGACACCGAAGCGCGAATCATCTCCGCCATCCGCATTACTTCATTCATATTTTCCACTTTCGTCAGTACACAGGCAAATTCATCGCCACCAAATCTCGCCACCAGGCCTGCACCGCCGACGCACTGGCCCAACCGGTTGGCAATCTCTTTCAATACCTCATCACCATGCTCGTAACTGCACGCGTCATTGACTTGCTCAAACCGATCGATGTCCAGCAGCAAAAGGGCCATGATCTGATCTTGTGTGCGGAAGTATACCAGACGTTCCAACAGCTGCCGGAAGGCAGTCCGGTTCATCAGACCGGTCAGGGGATCATATTGGAACATCTGGTCGTTTTCCCGCTGCGGCGCAAGCCCGTTTGACGAACCGGAAAAAATGCTCACGTAAAATGCCGGTTGCCCTTCCTGATCGCGCACCACATGAGCCTGTATTTTTCCGGGCAACGGCCTCCCGTCCTTCGTGCGGAGCCATATCTTTCCCTTCCAGCCACCCGTTTTTTGCAAGGCACGCTCCATCTCTTGGCCAAAAGCCGGCTCATGCAGCGCCGATTGAAGCGCCTTCTGATGTTTTCCGATCACCTCTTCTGGCGCATATCCGGTTAAACGAGTGAAACCAGGGTTGACCATCTGGATTGTCCCGTGCTGGTCAGCGACAATAACCCCTTCTTCCATGTTCAGAAAGACGGTTTGGTAACATTGCAACCATTTCAGCGCATTATTTGGATGCATCCAGATTTCAACCCCTCTTACGCGCAATCGCTTATAACCTGCGCTTTATCCTTTTCTTAAATTTAATTAAAGAAAAAGACGCCTGTTACGGCGCCTCTTGATGTTGGAACTCAGTTACGCAAACGTCCACTTGCCTTTTCTAGGAGGATCAAATTTTGCACTTCCGGTGTCACTTGCTGTTCGCGCCGAGCCCACTGGTAAATCACCATCGCCAGTACAATCATATACACAATTTCCTGTATCAGGATCATAAAGATGCTGCCCAATTGCTGGTCCGACAACTTTGAAAGCCATGGCACCAATTGTGGCGCGCCGGCATAAGACTCATACAGCGGCACGCCTGAGAATAATATCAGAACACAAGCAGGCATCAGCGCCAACCCATCGACAAAGAGGTACACGATCTTTTTCCCTTCGGACAGCCTCGGAAACTCATCGATCGTTTGAACAATCGGCAGCCAGTTCATCATGGCCGTAAAGAACAACACCGAATGAATCAGCGAACCCGCAATCTGGTATTCCTTAAAAAACTCAAAAATAAATGGAAAGTGATAGAAAGAAAGCAGCAAGTTGAACAACACCAATGAAATGGAGGCACGGCGGCTGAAGAAAGCATAAACTCCGCGAAGGATGCCCAAGGATAGCACGGAACGGTACATCCGGTCCGTCATCCCGTACAGGATGAGCGGTGGCACAATGAAGTACAACACGGCCATGGTCAGCATATGAATGCTAAACAGAAAGAAATGGCCGATGATGTGAAGCGGGCTTCCAACCGCCAGGTAAAACAAAGCCATGCCCAGGAAGAAGGATACCATTTTTCGCTTGGGAACACGGCCGGCATCTCCCGGGGGATTTTTCAGAAAAACACCCCGGGCAGCCGCAATATACCATCCCAGAATCGCCAATACGGCCAACAGCCATGGAATGCTCCAGGCCGACCACAAGGCCGAACCATTCATGATTTCTGGCGTCAGCGGAATGCCTCCGCACCATTTCTGATCCGTCCAAAGCCGCGGATCAGGAGCCGTCAACAGGTTTGCGAGCGAAAAGGTTACGGCCATAACAGAATCACGAGGATGAAAATGATCCCCCAGAAAATACCCGTTCCGATAAAAATGGTCGGGAACAGGTGACCCTTTTGATCCAGATGCATAAAATCAGCCAACTGCAGCAATACCAGGATCGAAGCCATGATAAGCAGGATCACCGTCAATGCGACTGGGGTTAAAAGCTGATTGGCCACCATCCAAAAGGCGGCGATGCTGATCAGCATCATCACCACATAGGAGATGATATGCTTGCGCATCGAACGGCTTTTACCCGTCTCCACAGAATGATCCAGATTTGTCTCCATCTCCCTAACCCCCTTTGCCTCGTTCTCGCTTGCAAAAATCGTTCCGTTCAAACACCCAGCGACCCCATCAGGTACACCACGGTGAAGATAAACATCCACACGACGTCCACAAAGTGCCAATACAGCGTCGAAATGAAGATCTTGGGAGCGTTCACGACATTCACTCCGTTTTGGACCACTTGCACCGTCACCGCTGTGAGCCAGCACAAGCCAAAAGCCACGTGAAAGCCATGGAATCCCACCAAGGTGTAAAAGGAGGAGGCAAAGGCGCTGGTCGTATAACCAAGGCCTTCATGCACATAATGATAGAACTCGTAAATCTGCAACAGCAAAAATCCCAAGCCCAGCGCGATCGTAACACCTAACCATCCGGCTGTGACGCGCGCATTCCCGCGTTCCATCGCGTTGACGGCAAAAATGCTCGTCAAGCTGCTGGTAATCAGCAAAAAGGTCAGGACAAAGACGAGGCCATATCCGAACAATTCTTCTGGTTTCGGACCATCTCCCGTCTGGTGACGCAACACCAAGAAGGTGGCAAAAAGACTGGCAAACAGGACACTTTCTCCGCCTAAAAAGAACCAGAACCCGAGTATTTTGTTTCTTCCTTCCAACGTCCTGGAAGCCAATCCCAAATGAAGCCGGTCGCCGACATTCAGCCCTGTCGGGGCATGTTGTTCTGCTGCCATTATGATCCCTCACCTTCTACTGCCCGGATTTCCTCAACCGGAATGTGATACCCTTCGTCGTCATTCATGCTCCGGACCACCATCGCGATGCCCAAAATTCCAAGACCGATCAGGGTCAAATAATAATGATGGAAAATCAAAGCAAAGCCAGCGACAAAGACCCCAAAGGCCATAATGAACGGCAAAATGGAGGATGATGGCATATGGATGGGACGAAGCGGTTCAGCCACCGGCATCCGGTTTTTCCCTTCCATCTTCTCAAGCCACCAGGCATCCAATCCGCGCACCAAAGGAGTCTGCGCAAAGTTGTATTCAGGAACAGGCGAAGGCACGGACCACTCCAACGTGCGTCCGGTTCCCCAAGGATCGTTGGATGCCTTTTCTCCACGCGTAAAGCCGTAAATGATATTGGCCAGCAACAACAGTGTCGAAAAGGCCATGACAAACGCCCCGATGGTTGACAACAAGTTGAAAAATTCCAGGCCCACACCGGCATTATAGGTGTACACCCGGCGCGGCATGCCGAACAGGCCGGAAAAATGCATCGGGAAAAAGGTCAGGTGAAACCCGATGAACATCGTCCAGAAGTTGATCTTGCCAAGCCCCTCATGCAACATGCGGCCAAACATTTTCGGGAACCAGTAATAGATGGCCGCCAACACCCCGAACACGGTCCCGCCAAACAGCGTGTAATGGAAGTGCGCAATCACGAAGTAAGTGTCCTGATACTGGTAGTCAGCCGGCGCAGACGCGAGCATCACCCCGGTCACACCAGCGATCACAAACGTCGGGATAAAACCGACGGCAAACAGCATCGGCGTGGTAAAACGAAGCTGTCCGCCCCACATCGTGAACAACCAGTTGAACACCTTGATACCGGTCGGAATGCCGATCAACATGGTAGCTACAGCAAAGATGGCGTTCACCATGGCCCCCAGGCCGACGGTAAACATGTGGTGAATCCAGACGCCAAAACCAATAAAGCCGATCAGCACAATCGCGATCACCATGGTCGGATAACCGAACACACGCTTATTCGAAAACGTGGCCACCACTTCCGAAACAATACCGAAGGCCGGCAGAATCACGATGTACACTTCCGGATGGCCAAAAATCCAGAACAGGTGCTGCCAGAGCACCGGGTTGCCGCCCAGCGCCGGATCAAAGAAGATCCCGCCAAAGATCCGTTCAAAGCTGTACAGGAACAGACCGACGGTCAGCGGCGGAAAACCGAACAGGACCAGCGCCGATGAAATCAAGGCTGTCCAGGTGAACAGCGGCATCCGCATCAAGGTCATCCCCGGCGCGCGCATGTTCAGAATGGTTACGATAAAGTTGATGGCGCCCATCAGCGTACCGAATCCGGCGATCTGCAAACCGAGGACAAAAAAGTCCATCCCCGGGCCTGGGCTTAATTCCTTCAGGCCAAGCGGCACATAAGCAAACCAACCTGCCGCCGGCGCGTCGCCGAAAAACCAGGTGATGTTCAGCAGCAGCGCGCCAAAGAAGGTCAGCCAGACACTCAGCGCGTTCATGAAGGGAAACGCCACATCGCGCGCTCCGATCTGGATCGGCACGATATAGTTGAACAAGCCAAAAATCAACGGCATTGCCGCAAAGAAGATCATGTTGGTCCCGTGCATCGTAAACAGCTGGTTAAAGAAATTCCCAGTAAAGATTTCGTTCTCTGGTGATGCCAGCTGCACGCGCATCATCAACGCCTGGATGCCTCCGACACCCAAGTAAAAAATTCCGATAGCCATATAAATGAGGCCAATGCGTTTGTGATCCACGGTGGTCAGCCATTGATACAGCCAACCCCAAAATCCCTGTCTTTTTGCGGTACCAAGAGCTGGCGATGCAGGATACGCGATCTCTTCCAGTTTTTTTGCCAACCCAGTTCCCTCCTAACGTCCTATTTCAAGTCTTTCAGGTATGCGACCAATGCCTCGATCTCCTCGTCTTTGAGCGGCACAGCAGGCATCAGCGAACCCGGTTTGACCTCCTCAGGGTTTTTAATCCATTTTTTCAGGTTCTCATCCGTCTTCTTCAGATAACCCGCGACAGTCTCGCGGTTCCCAAATCCGGTCAGGTTGGGCCCGGCCGTCCCCTTGAAATCGGTACCGGTTACAGCATGGCAACTGGCGCAGCTTTGCGCAAAGATCTTTTCACCCTCTTCTGCCAAGGGGCTTGTCGGCTGCGTTTTCGGATTCTTCATATTGTCCACCCAGCGTTGAAACGCCTCGGGCTCCTCTGCCACGACCAGGAAATCCATCACGCCATGGCCGTCCCCGCACAATTCGGCACATTTCCCGATATAAGTCCCCGGCTTGTCCGCCTCAAACCACATGAAGTTGGTTCTGCCGGAAATCAAGTCGGTTTTCCCGGCCAGCCGCGGGACCCAAAAAGCGTGCAAGGTGTCTTTCGTTTCAAGGTACAGGTTGACCTTGGTACCTGTCGGAATGTGCAGCTCTTGCGCCGTCACAATGCCGTAGTCTGGATATTCAAACTCCCACCAGAACTGAGCTCCCTTGACTTTCACGTCAATCACGTTTTCGCCCGCCTGAACCTTATCTAACGCAAACGTGGTGGTGATGGTGGGTATGGCCAGAATGGTCAGCAGGATGATAGGAACGATCACCCAGATGAATTCCAGCAGGAGACTCCCTTCCATCTGTTTCGGCGGTTCCACATCTCCAGGCTTTTTGCGGTAACGGATCAACACATAGATGAGAATGACCGTCACCACTGCAACTACAAAAGACATAATATAAATGGCCAGCCAGATTAGATCTTTCTGCATTTTTGCAACAGGGCCGGCGGTGTCGAACACTGACATCTCATACTGTTGTTGACATCCGGTTAAAACAACAAGAATGAGCCCGAGCAATGCGAAGACAATGGCCCTACGTCTCATAAAACGGTTTTCCTCCCTTACATGTATAGTCATGATGTACGCGGTTTCCTGCCACCTTCCTGCTGACTTTCACCACCTTTTTTCCGCCCCTTCGACACTTGGCTACAATAGTAGCATACCATACAAAAAGTGAGAAGTCTGCACTCCTCACCACGTAAACTTGTGACAAATTTTTTACCAACCTCAAGGCATTTTCAAGGGAGATGGCCTGCCCAAAAAATACCCCTGTCCTAGCTGAATGCCCAATTTTTGCAGGGTTTCCAGCTCTCGGGCCTTTTCGATCCCTTCGGCAACGATGAGCACCCTTTCATCCAGGAGTTCCCGAATCAGTTTGATCATGCGTTGCTTTTTGTCGGATTCATCCACATCTTCAACCAAAAAACGATCAATTTTGATGAGATCCGATTCCAATTCGGTCAACGTCTGTATACTGTATCCGCTGCCGACATCATCCAAAGCAATGGATACGCCTAACCTTTTTAAACGATCCAGGCAATCCCTCATCCTGGTGTAGTTGTCCACCATTTCACCTTCGGTGATTTCCAGCATAATGCGTTCACCAGACACGCCGGCTGCAGACAATACAGACTGAAAATCACGGTAGAAATCGGCATGCAATAACGTGGAGGGAAGGACATTTAGAAACAAGTAGCCTGAAAAAGAAGCAAAGGTACGAATGGCTCCTTTCAATGAGGCCATATCCAGTTCATAACTCATGCCCATTGCCTTGGCAATGGAAAACAAATCATGAGGGGAAAGGTTATGCCTCTCATCGACTCGCAGCAATGCCTCGTATCCAAACAGCTTCTGCCGATGAATGTCCATGATCGGCTGAAACAGGTGAATAAATTCCCCCTGATCCAGGAGTTCCTGCAACCATTGGCGCAATCCTTCCTGATGGATCGGTGCTTGCAACATTGATTCTTTGGTTCCCATCGCTCCCATCTTGTCCATTCTCTTGCTGGACTCCCCTATCACCATGTACACTCCCATTTCTTGTAAAAAAATAAAAAACGACCACTGCCAATGTGGTCGCAATGATTCGTCGACCTTGGCAGCCCGGCGATCATCGAGGACATGCCTTTTCAGAGCACAAGTCCTCCTTAGACCCGTAGCTTTGCGTCCCAAGCTTTCGCTTGGTTTGCCATTTTCAAGGTATTTTCTACATTATCTTACATTTTTTTCATAGGATCAACTATTTCAATATGAACACATTCATTAGTTTAAAAAAAAAAGCATCCCAACCTGCAACCCGTTCACGCAGGCCCTAGGGATGCTGCATTCTATCTGGTGGAAACAGCCTTGAGTTTGATGAGGATACGATCGAAAGACCAACAGCTGAAGTGCAACGTCAAGCTGCCATGATTCAGATGTCATTCACCAGAAGAACATGAGTTGGACGGATTAAGATACAAACTGCTCTTCTTCGGTCGAACCGGTCATGGCTGTCGTCGACGATGTGCCGCCGGAAATGACCAAGGACACTTCATCAAAGTAACCGGCACCCACTTCGCGTTGATGCCTGGTGGCCGTATATCCGTGAACCTCGGCTGCAAATTCTGCTTGCTGAAGTTCGGCGTAGGCTGCCATGCCCCGCTCCTTGTATCCGCGCGCCAATTCAAACATGCTGTAGTTGAGGGCGTGGAAACCGGCAAGCGTGATGAACTGGAACTTATAGCCCATTGCTCCCAGTTCACGCTGGAATTTGGCAATGGTCGCATCGTCCAGCTTCCGCTTCCAGTTGAAGGAAGGCGAGCAATTGTACGCCAGCATCTTGCCGGGGAATTCCTTGTGAATCGCTTCTGCAAAACGCTTTGCTTCATCCAGATCGGGCTCTGAGGTCTCGCACCAGATCAGATCGGCATAGGGAGCATAGGCCAGACCTCTGGCAATCGCCTGATCCAGTCCGGCGCGGACGCGATAAAATCCTTCCGGTGTGCGTTCGCCCGGAATGATGAACTCCTGGTCGCGAGGATCGATGTCACTGGTGAGCAACTGAGCTCCGTTGGCATCCGTCCGCGCAATCAGGATGGTCGGAACTCCCATCACGTCGGCAGCCAAACGGGCCGCAATCAGGTTGCGAATCGCCTGTTGGGTCGGAATCAGGACCTTGCCGCCCATATGCCCGCATTTCTTTTCGGAAGAAAGCTGATCCTCGAAGTGGACACCGGCAGCACCCGCTTCAATCATCGCTTTCATCAGCTCGAACACGTTCAGGGGACCGCCGAAACCGGCTTCTGCATCGGCCACGATCGGCGCAAACCAGTAAATGTCATGGTTCCCCTCGGCGTGATGAATTTGATCCGCCCGCTGCAGTGCCTGGTTGATTCGTTTGACCACGTGCGGCACGCTGTTGGCGGGATATAGGCTTTGGTCAGGATACATCTGTCCGGCCAGGTTCGCATCAGCCGCCACTTGCCAGCCGCTGAGGTAAATGGCCTTCAGTCCCGCTTTGACCTGCTGCACCGCCTGGTTGCCTGTCAGGGCGCCCAGCGCGTTGATATACGGCTCCTCGTGCAGCAACTTCCACAGACGTTCTGCACCCATCCGCGCCAGCGTATATTCAATCTTGATCGAACCGCGCAAGCGGAGAACATCCTCTGCGGTGTAGGTGCGGGTAATCCCCTTCCACCTCGGGTCCTTTTCCCAACTTTCCTGGAGTTGACGAGCTTCTTCGCGATCAATCATGATTCATTCCCTCCTGTTTGATGTTTACGCAAGCATTTCATACCCTGGCAGCGTCAGAAATTCTTCAAACTGTTCCGCCGTCACCAATCGATCCAGCAATTGGGCAGCTTCCTCGTAGCGTCCAGCCTGATACTGCTCCTGGCCGATCCGCTCGCGAATCTTCTCCTGTTCTTCAGCCAAAATCTGGCGGAACAGCTCGACAGTTACTTTCCTGCCGTCGTCAAGGATGCCTTTGGGATGGCGAATCCATTGCCACACCTGAGCACGGGAAATCTCCGCCGTCGCCGCATCCTCCATCAGGTTGTTGATCGGGACGCATCCGATGCCTCGGATCCAGGCCTCGATATATTGCAGACCCACACTGACGTTGGTCCGCAGGCCTGCCTCAGTAATGGTTCCTTCCGGCACCCGCAACAGATCTTCGGCCGTGACCTGGACATCTTCCCGCTTTTTGTGTATCTGATTGGGCGTCGGCATCAAGCGGTCGAATACCTCTTTGGCCACCGGCACCAAACCAGGGTGTGCCACCCATGTTCCGTCATGGCCATCGCCCGCTTCGCGTTCCTTGTCTGCCCGGACCATGCTGAGGGCCCGTTCGTTGGCTTCCGGATCGTTCTTCACCGGAATATAGGCTGCCATGCCGCCGATGCAGTGCGCGTTTCTGCGGTGGCAAGTCTTGATCGCCAAAAGCGAATAAGCCCGCATGAAGGGAACGGTCATCGTCACTTGCGCCCGATCTGGCAGGATGACCTCGGGCCAGTTCCGGAATTTCTTGATGTAGCTGAAAATGTAGTCCCAACGGCCGCAGTTGAGGCCTGCCATATGTTCGCGCAATTCATAGATGATCTCATCCATTTCAAAAGCGGCCAAGATGGTCTCGATCAGGACGGTCGCCTTGATCGTCCCGCGTGGAATCCCCAGCCTCTCCTGCGCATAGAGGAACACGTCATTCCACAACCTGGCCTCCAGATGGCTTTCCATCTTGGGCAGATAAAAATAGGGTCCTGTTCCCTTTTCGATCAACGTTTTGGCGTTATGGAAGAAGTAAAGTCCAAAATCAAACAGGCTTCCTGACATCGGCTGGCCGTCCACCCGAACGTGTTTTTCCAGCAAATGCCAGCCTCTTGGGCGTACCACCAGTGTGGCAATCTCGTCGTTCAACCGGTATTCTTTGCCCTCCGGGCTGACAAAATCGATGGTTCGGTTGACCGCATCGCGCAAATTGATCTGCCCGCCGACGACATTCTCCCAAGTTGGCGCGGTCGCATCTTCAAAATCGGCCATAAACACCTTTGCGCCAGAGTTCAGCGCGTTAATGATCATCTTCCGATCGACCGGCCCCGTGATCTCCACGCGGCGATCTTGCAAATCATCCGGTATGGGAGAAATGGTCCAGTCACTTTGGCGGATATGTTCGGTCTCAGGCAAGAAGGTAGGACGTTTGCCTGCATCCAGCTCTGCCTGACGCTCCGCTCGCTTCTTCAGCAGCGCTATCCGAGTGGCGTCAAATTTGCGATGCAGTTCCGCCAAAAAGCCAAGCGCCTCAGGGGTGAGAATTTCTGCAAATTCGGCGCTGACGGGAGCCGTCACTTCGACACCTGGTGGATAAGTACCAATCTGGCTGCTCATGAAACGGGATCATCCTTTCTATATCATGATGGGCACACCGAGATGGCACAGGGGAAAAACGGCGTGAGGCAAGGTCCCCCCCTTTGAACTATTATATAACAGTCTATTATAGTACAGTTTCTGTATTGTATTATAACATACTTGATTTTCCTGTCAATAGATCTGATGGTGAAAAGATCATGTCTGAATAATAGAATATTTGTTTTCTGAGGCACACACGCCCAGCGCCGAGAATATGATAAAATTGCCGCTTCGCTTAAAGAGGGTTACGGGAGGTGCATGAGATGCCCGATTCACGCCAACAGCCAGATTCCCCACAGCCGGATTCCCAGCAGCCCGCCCGGACGATACGTTATGTCGTCCAACCCGGTGACACACTGTACCGGATCGCCCAACGTCATCGAACCAGTGTCACAGCCATCTTGTCCGTGAACCCGCAGATCGAGGATCCCGCCTTCATCTTGCCGGGACAAGTCATCTATATTCCGGCCCGTGGTTTAAGGCAGTACGTCATCCAGCCAGGAGATACCCTCTACAAAATTGGCCGCGCCTTCGGAGTCACCGTGGATGAATTGCTGCAGGCCAACCCCGGAATCGAACCGGAAAACCTTCAGGCCGGCCAGGTGATTAACATACCGGACGCCCCTCCTCGTCACATCGTGATCCCCCGGGAAGATTACGGTTACGACGAAATGATGGCCGATCTTGAAGTCCTGCTCCAACAGTTTCCCTTCCTTTCCGTTCAAACCATCGGCTCCTCCGTGCTGGGCCGGTCCATCCCGGCAATACGACTGGGTACGGGGCCAAAAGAGATCCACTATAATGGATCTTTTCACGCCAATGAATGGATCACCACGGTCATCCTCATGAGGTTCATCGAGGCTTATGCCCGCGCGTTCCAGGAAGGCAGAAACATCGGAACGTTCCACATTCCGACCTTGTTTGCCCAAAACTCGCTCTGGATTGTTCCCATGGTGAACCCGGACGGCGTGGAATTGGTACAGGAAGGGATCACGCCAGATAACCCGTTTTTCGAGCAGGTGCTCGCGATAAACGGCGGTTCAAGAGATTTCCGTTTCTGGAAAGCAAACATCCGTGGCGTGGATTTGAATGATCAGTTTCCGGCAGGTTGGGAACGGGAAGTGGCACGGCGGGGCGTTCGCGAACCGGCTCCCCGCGATTATCCTGGTCCAGCCCCGCTCTCCGAACCCGAGGCCATCGCCATGGCCAACTTCACCAGAATGCACGATTTCCGCCTGGTCATCGCGTTTCATACGCAAGGCGAGGTCATTTATTGGGGATACAATAACCTGGAGCCGGCTGAATCACAAACCATCGCGCGGTATTTCGCCGATGTTAGCGGGTATCAGCCAATACGCACGATTGAAAGTGATGCAGGATACAAGGACTGGTTTATTCAGGAATGGCGCCGCCCCGGGTTTACGATCGAACTGGGCAGGGGAGTCAATCCCTTGCCCATCGATCAGTTCTGGGACATCTGGAGCCGGGTGATCGGCATCTTGCTGGTTGGCCTGGTGGTATGAACCGAAAAAGTGACGCTGTAACCAAAATAAAAAGCCCATGGACCTGTATCGTCCATGGGCTTTTTGTACGGGATATTGACCGGCTGCCTGGCAACGTCCTACTCTCCCAGGGGCTCCCGCCCCAAGTACCATCGGCGCTGGAGGGCTTAACTTCGGTGTTCGGGATGGGAACCGGTGTGTCCCCTCCGCTATCGTCACCAGA
>LZRT01000096.1 GCA_002159075.1 Bacillus thermozeamaize | reverse complement strand
ACACACAGGAGCGGGAGCGGCAGGTAATCGAATTTTAGATTAATAGATTTATAGACCTTCTCCCGCTCCATTCGTCACATTTTGGTCATATTTTGTTCACATTTTATTCATGTTTTTGTCGCATTATGCCCATTTTCTGGAATCTTACAGGACGATTTTGGAGCGAACAGGACGATTTTGAAAAACGCTCAAACCCTTGATACGACTGAATTTGAGCCACCAACAGGACGATTTTGATACCTTTTCCCACCTAGAGAAAAATTGTTTGACCTAAAAAATGATACCAAACAACTTTTTATAAAGTGTGGAATAACCCCAAAATCGTCCTGCTGATAGCGAAAACCCTTGAGCCACAAGGGATTGAGCCACTTTTAAAAACGTCCTGGACACATCCAAAAACGTCCTGTTTAGGAAAAATGACCGCAAACACATTTTTATAGATTTTTCTTCCTTCCATCCGGGGAGCGGGCGAAAACAAATCCCATGCAAAAAGAAAACAACCCTATGCAAACAGAACTACAGAAAACTACAGACGTTCCCGTTTGTGCTCAGCGGCACCCAACCACCGATGGCGTTTTGCAAGGGATAGAGGGTAAAAATCCCTGAAGTGGATAGCTCAAAGACCGAGCAAACAGTCACATGCAAACTTTTTTCTCAAAATGACGTTTTTCGATTAACGAAAGAAATGGTAAACACCAGTAACATGCGGGGGCGGTTGCTATGGTGAGGGAACTGCTGGCGGAATGCGAGCGGCAAAACATCAAGCTAAGTGTGGTCAACGGGAGATTGAGGGCGGAGGGAGTCATCCCTCCCGCCATTCGGCAGAAACTGGCGGCAAACAAGGAGGCGCTCATTCACTATCTCACCACAAACAGGCAAAAAGAAAAGGTGGAAGCCTTCCACAAAAACATGCTCAAAACCGTGGCTGACAACATCCGCAGGGGCGAATTGCTCAAGGTGGAACTGTACAAAGGCCTACAAGCCGGCAGGCCGCTCGACGAACTGTTCCCCTTGGCTGTGGAGTGCATTGGCCGCATGACGGACGACAAGCATTTCCTGGAGGAAACCGGCAGGATGTTAGAAGGGTATCAATCCAACTGACTTGATGAAGATGAGAGGAATATTATTCCGGTTACAGATGACCTACACATATCAAACACCGGAGGTGAAACCAAGTGGCCAAAACGGACAAAAGCCGACGACTGAGCATCGAGCAAGAGAATGCTATCGACCTGCTTGTCCAAGGGAAAAGCGACCGAGAAGTTGCGGAGGCTGTTGGTGTCGCAAGACAAACTGTGACTGAATGGCGCAACCGAAATGCGGTGTTTGCGGCGGAATTGAATCGACGGCGACAAGAGGTGTGGGGAACGCAGGTTGAACGACTTAGACAGCTTGTGGCGCTTGCTGTGGACGCGCTGGAAAAAGACCTGAAACAAGAAAGGGACGCAAAACTGAGGCAATTGGCCGCTATACACATTTTGAAAGCGGTGGGGCTGTATGGTGCTAACCTTACCCCCAAGGGCCATATTGAGCCGGAAGACATAGAAGCAGATTGGAGGGAAGAGGAACACATGAAGGAGCTGATGAGGTTTGGATGACGGCAGGCGCTAGAAGCGGGAAGGTATCTGGCAAATTGACGACACCTTGGAAGCCTGTGCCGTAACCATTTTGGTTACACCTTGCCATAAGGGGCTAAGTTGAAGTGAGACCCTTCTTCTCCCTTTACCTTATCTGGTTTATAAACACACCCGACACCATAAGGATACTCTCAATGTGAGTACCCTTTTTACCATGACCTAGCGGTTGGCTACCCCATCCCGGACAACATCAAAGGAGATGCGTTGAACGCACCCCCTTTTCCAAAACTCATTTAGGCACCACATCAAGAATTTCAATCTCTACCATACCAGGCATATACGTCATGTGTCGCTCATGAATCATCCTCTTGGCCTCGGATTCCACCTTGTCACGTGGCTTGCCGCAGACATGCACATGACCGTGATACTTGCCGGAGCGGAACTTGACTATGTACACATCCGAGACTGGCCGCTCCATCGAGTCATCACCAGGCCACCGCATCATCTCACCTTCCTTACTCTTGTCCTTTGAGGCATCAGTTGGCCAACAGGTGAAGCAATGGCATGTTGTTCATGCAAGTCTGAATCTGCAAGATGTACATATCTTTTTGTCATGACTAACGATGTATGTCCTAATTGCCTTTGCAAAGCGAACACATGACCACCACCACGCAAGAACATGATAGCGGATGTATGGCGGAGCATGTACGGCGTTACCTTGCAACCGATTTTTGAGCGATAAATGGACAAACGATTTCCCCAAGTCTCCACGCTCATGCGAGTGCCGTTTTCGGACGCAAACACCGGGACATCATCCGTCCAATCCTTGGGGCGGATAGCCAGCAGCTTCTGAATGACCTTCCCTGTTTGGGGGCTGAAAATGACCGTCCTGGCCGTCCTTGTCTTGGCCACGGCATCCGGGATGACCGCCTCCAAGGCTTTGAGATTGAAATGTTCCGGAAGCAATTGCAACGCCTCCCCTGGACGGATGCCTGTATCCAGTTGGAAAAGTATGAGACAATAGTCCGAAGTCCCGCATAGGTTTTTGTATTGATGCTTTTCAGCAACTTTTCAATGGTCTCCATCTCCACGGAGCGGGGCTTCCCGTCATTTTTGCGCTTTTTAACCCGTCAATCGGATTCTTGGGCAAATATCCTTCTTCCACGCACCAGGCAAAAAACGTCTTCAGATACTGCCTGTACAGGTTGAAGCTGGTGGCGGACATGCCTTGCAGGGAAGCGAAAAACTCAAGAACAGACTTTTTCAGTTTTGGGAAGTGAGGCCAAGCTTCTCCATACGCCTCCAAAAACTTCCCAACACGATAACGGTAATCATGAACGGTTCTTTCTGCTCTCCCCTCGGACTGTTTGAGAAGCAGGAACTCATCCAGCGCATCCTGCCAAGCCACGTCATGCGTGATTTTGGGCATGAAAAAACGACCTCCTTTGTTGATTCAGAAGGCCGTTGTCGCTGAATTTCAGCATGAGCGGTTTCGCGCTTTTTGCATAGTGGACGGAGTGCAGACCGTCCACCTATGGCAAAACGCCTCAAACCCGCATCACATCAACGTTTGTTAAGTATGGCGGAGAGGGTGGGATTCGAACCCACGGAGGGCGTGAACCCTCGGCGGTTTTCAAGACCGCTGCCTTAAACCACTCGACCACCTCTCCAGCATGTCTCTCAACGAGATTCGACACCATTTCCATCTGACATTATAACGCAACTGACCTGCCCATTCAAGTGGACCAGACACCTCCTGCGTATCAGGCAAATCCGGAACACCTTTTGCGCCATTCAAACAACACCTTCTGCACGAAATCGCTGAACGTCTTCCGCTGAATAACCCAGTTCGAAAAGCACCTCGTCCGTATGTTCTCCAACGAGCGGAGGATGGATCCGGTAGCTGACCGGCGTGCGGGAAAGATGCAGAGGACTGCCGACCAGGCGAACCCGTTCCGCCGTCGGATGATCCATCTCCACCACCATCCCGCGTGCCAGCACTTGTGGATGCCGGAACACCTGATCCAGCGTTTGAATCGGGGCGCAGGGAATGCCTGCCTCCTGCAACCGATCCATCCATTCCTGCGCCGTCCTCTTTTGCAGCGCCTCCTGGATCATGGCGATCAGCTCCTCACGGTGGGCCAAGCGGGCCGGATTGGTCGAAAACCGCTCATCCTCCGCCAGATCCGGCCGTTCAATCACTTCCGCAAAGCGGGCAAACTGCCGGTCATTGCCGACTGCCACCACCATTTCCTGATCCCGTGCCCGAAAGGTCTGGTACGGCACGATGTTCGGGTGGGCGTTCCCCAATAACCGTGGAAGATTTCCCGATACCAAATAGTTGCTTGCCACATTGACCAAGGCGGCCACACTGACATCCAGCAGCGCCACATCCACCACCTGTCCCTTGCCGGAGCGCTGCCTTTCCTGCAACGCCGCCAGGATGCCGATGGCCGTAAACAGGCCGGTCAGGACATCGACGATCGCCACGCCCACTTTCATCGGACCGCTCTCTTCGCTGCCGGTGATGCTCATCAAACCGCCCAAGGCTTGCACAATGTAGTCATACCCCGGCAACGCGCGCAGCGGGCCGTTTTGCCCGAAACCGGTGATTTCCCCGATGACCAGCCGGGGATTGATTTCCAACAGCTTTTCCGGCGCCAACCCCATTCTGGCCAATGTTCCCGCTTTAAAATTTTCCACCAACACATCGGCATCTTTCACCAAACGGAGAAAAATCTCCTTCCCCTCCGGGTGCTTCAGATTCAACGTGATGGCCTTCTTATTGCGATTGGCCGTCAGGTAATAAGCGCTCTCCCCGCCTGTGTAGGGCGGACCCCAACCACGCGTCTCGTCACTGCCGCCAGGCGCCTCCACCTTTATCACCTCGGCGCCCAAATCCCCCAGAATCATCGTGCAAAAAGGACCCGCCAGAACGCGGGACAAATCCACCACGCGAATTCCTGTCAAGGCTCCCTGAACTTGGCTCATACACTCACCCCATTCGAAATGTCTCCCATCCCTGATGCAAAAATTCCTTATGCGAAAATCCCTTATCCAAAAAATTACTGGAGAAAAAAGATCAAAAAAACCGGCATGCGAAAAGATGCAGGTAGCACTCAAGAAGTTTCCCCCTGCCACATTTCGTCATCCCGGTTCACGCCTGTGGCTCCTCGAACGGCAAGTCCTCGGACACAGGCTGTGATTTTCTTCGTTACTTTATTAGTTACTTTTTTATATGAAAATATAATTTTGACACTCCGCACGGTTAAAGCCGTGGGATTCTTGGGAGCACTCCCGTGATCGGGAGTTCTGCCTTGCGGCACCAAGCGATCCCCGTGTGTTCCACGGTTCAGTCCGCTCAAGCGGACAGGCCCAAAAGGAGCAAACCTTCACACAGGATATTCCTTGCGGCATTGACATCTCGATCATGCGTTTCGCCGCACACCGGACATGTCCACTGCCGGACAGACAGGTCCTTCGTCCCGGTGTTTCGGTGTCCGCAGCAGGAGCAAAGCTGGCTGGACGGAAAAACAGGGGACACGATCACCACCTGCCGCCCGTACCACTTCGCTTTGTACGCCAGTTGCCGCCGGAATTCCGACCAACTGGCGTCGGCAATGCTTCCCGCCAGCCGGTGGTTCTGCTAAATGATAGTTGATGAGGGAAGCAGTTGTTTTCGTATGGCGATATTCTTGTCCCATATCAGCATGGTATCAGTTTAATACATGAACTGCAATGCGCCATCCCACCCCTAAAGGAGTGGGCTTTCGCGCGGGATTTCTGAAAACAATGCGTGATTGCGGGACGGCATCATCCGCGCTCCTGATCGGCCGGTGCTTCAACGCTTCCGCCAAAACCGGAATCGGGGAGCACGGGTGCCGTCCTCCGTGTCAAGAAACCGGCCGAATCACATCCAGACCGCCCATATAATCCCGCAGGACTTCCGGAATGACGACACTGCCGTCCTCCTGCTGGTAATTCTCGAGGATCGCTGCCATTGTCCGTCCGATCGCAAGACCGGATCCGTTCAGGGTATGAACAAATTCCGGTTTTGCCTTCGGGTGGGGCCGGTAACGGATATTGGCCCGTCTCGCCTGGAAATCCTCAAAATTGCTGCAAGAGGAAATCTCCCGGTACTGGCCGCTGGAGGGAAGCCAAACTTCCAGATCGTACTTTTTGGCCGCCGCAAAACCGAGATCCCCCGTGCACATCAGGACCACCCGGTAAGGCAATCCCAACAATTGCAAGACCCGCTCCGCATCCTGGACGAGGCGCTCCAGTTCCTCGTAGGAATGCTGCGGCTCGACAAATTTCACCAGTTCCACCTTGTTGAACTGATGCATCCGGATGAGTCCCCGGGTATCCCTTCCCGCCGCTCCCGCTTCCGAGCGGAAACAAGCGCTGTATGCGGCAAAACACAGCGGGAGTTGCTCTGCCGAAAGAATCTCGTCCCGGTAAAAATTGGTCACCGGAACCTCCGCGGTCGGAATCAGATAATCCTCCTGGCCGTCGATTCGGAAGACATCCTCCTCAAACTTAGGCAGCTGCCCGGTGCCCAGGAGGCTGTGCCGGTTGACGATAAACGGCGGAAACATCTCCTCATAGCCGTGCTCGGAGGTATGCAGATCCAACATGAAGTTGATCAACGCCCTCTCCAGCCGTGCTCCCAAGCCCTTGTAAAAAACATACCTCGACCCGGTCACCTTGCCGGCTCGCTCAAAGTCCAGCAGTCCCAGTTCCGTTCCCAGCTCCCAGTGCGCCTTCGGGGTAAAAGAAAACGACGGCACCTCCCCCCAGAAGCGAACGGGAACGTTGTCTTCCTCTGTCTCACCGACCGGGACACTTTCATGGGGAATATTGGGAAGCGAGAGAAGAATGGCATCCAGCTCCGTCTTCACGTCCCGCAACTGGTCATCCAATCGCTTGATTTGCTCTCCCACCTCCCGCATCTCGGCAATCAGTTCATCTGCCGGCTCTCCCCGCCGCTTTCTGGCTGCCACTTCCTGGCTCACCGTATTCCGCCGGTTTTTCAGCGCTTCGCTTTCCTGCAGCAGCTTCCGCCGCCGCTCATCCAGTTCAAGAAAGCGATCCAGGCCATCGATCTCCTCGTTCCGGTGGCTGAGCTTTTCCCGAATTGCCGCAAAATCCTCACGCAGTCGCTTGCTGTCTAACACCCTAACCCCTCCATTCCGATGGACACCAATCGCATGTCCACCGCGCTTTCTTTCACGGGCTTTCCTTCCATTTTATACCGCTCATCCCGATGCAAAAAACTCTCATCCCGAAATACAGGACGAGAGCAAAGAAAAAGTGGACCGTGCGGGACGCTAAGCCGATGTGTCCCCCGCAATTCCTTTAAACACGCCCACCACCATGTCCATGATGGAACGGAAAAAAAGCCGGATAAAGCCTGCCTTTTTCACATCTTCCTGGGCGATCATCGCCACCCCATTCTGTTCTTGCGGTGGAATATTGGACAAAAAGGCGTCAGGCTGTCCGCCTTCCCGAACCAATTTCAACCAGCCGACAACCCGCTGCTTTTCTACCGGCGCCGTCAGCGCTTTCTGATCCCAGACGACTTCTGGCTTATAGGCGGCTTCTTCTCCTTTAGGGACCACAATGGACAAATTTTGCTGAGGGACGACTTCCACTTCGCGTTTTTTGCCCTTGACAAGAGGCGCCCGTTCAAATCCCTCGACCGGTTCTTTTCCCTTCAGGACGGTTTTCACGGTAAAATGGTTGAATCCCCAATCCAGGAGCTTTCTGACTTCCGTAAACCGGTCCTTGATCGTTTTTGCGCCCATCACCACGGCGATCAAGCGCATCTCGCCGCGCTTGGCCGTCGCCGTAATGCAAAAGCCGGCCGCTTCTGTGTTTCCCGTTTTCAGCCCGTCGGCCCCTTCGTAGGCGTAGATGAGGGGCTTGATCAGCCAGTTCCAGTTTTGCATCCGGATTTCGCCCTTGCCTTCCCCTTGCCGAAAGACAGCCTCCGGAATCGTTGTAAACTCAAAGATTTTCGGCTGCTTTAGGATCAGTTCCCGCGCCAGAATGGCCGCATCTTCCGCCGACATGACATGCTCGCCGTCAATTTGCGGACGAAATTCTGGCCGCATATCTTCAGGCGGATATCCGCTGCTGGTGACAAAATGGGTGTTTTTCATGCCCATGGCTTTCGCCTTTTCATTCATCATGTGGACAAATTCGGTTTCATTTCCGCCAAGCAGTTCTGCCAGGGCTACCGTGGCATCATTGGCCGAGTAGACAGCCATCGCCGTAAACAGTTCCTTGACGGTCCGTTCCTCCCCTGGATAAAGCCAGACCTGCGATCCTTCCAAGCTGGCAGCCGCCTCTGAAATCTTGACCTTTTGATCCCAGGAAATTTTCCCCTGCTGGACCGCCTCCAGCACCAGATATTCGGTCATCATCTTGGTCATGCTGGCAGGAGGCAGCGCCTGACTGGCATTGAGCGAATACAGGATTTTCCCTGAATGAGCGTCCACCAGAATGGCGGATTTGACGTTCAATTTTAAGGGCACCTGGGCATGAGCCGCACCTGCAGTGCCGTTTATCAACAACAAAAACAGACACAAAGACAGTGTCCATGCGGCCAATCGTCTTCCCCACAATGTTTTGCCGCTTCCTCTCCTCACACCTTCCCACCCCCACGCCTGTCCAACAAAAAATATTGTAACACAGGGCATGGGAGAAAAGAAGGTGGAAATCATCTGGAAAATGAAAGGCCCTGTCAAATCGTCATCCTGTCAAATCGTCAAATGGAGTAATTCGGCGCCTCTTTGGTGATCTGGACATCATGCGGATGGCTTTCCCGCAGCCCCGCCGACGTAATCCGGATAAATCTCGTGTTGTTTTTCAGTTCTTCGATATTCCGGGCACCAACATATCCCATGCCGGCACGCAGGCCGCCGATCAGCTGATACACCGTATCCGCCAGGGGCCCTTTATAGGGGACTCGCCCTTCAATGCCTTCAGGCACCAGCTTGTTCATATTTTCCTGAAAATAGCGGTCACCACTGCCGTCTTTCATCGCGCCAATCGAACCCATCCCCCGATACACCTTGAACCGCCGGCCCTGGTAAATCTCCGTTTCTCCCGGACTTTCCGACGTCCCGGCAAACAGGCTTCCCAGCATGACCACGTCAGCCCCCGCGGCAATCGCCTTGACAATGTCACCGGAGTACTTGATTCCGCCGTCGGCAATGATCGGCACACCGTATTTCCGCGCCTCTGTGGCGCAATCATAAATCGCCGTCACCTGAGGTACGCCGATCCCGGCCACAACACGGGTGGTACAGATGGAACCCGGGCCAATTCCCACCTTGACTGCGGAAGCGCCCGCTTCAATCAGGTCACGCGTCCCTTCGGCCGTTGCCACGTTCCCGGCAATAATGGTCAGATCCGGATATTTCTGGCGCAACTCGCGCACCACCCGGATGACGCCTGCCGAGTGGCCATGTGCGGAATCCACCACCAATGCATCCACGCCCGCGGCGACAAGGGCCTCTGCCCGTTCAAACGTGTCCTGGGACACCCCGACCGCTGCCGCCGCCAACAGACGTCCTTGCCGGTCCTTTGAGGCGTTGGGGAACTGAATCGCCTTTTCAATATCCTTGATCGTGATGAGTCCCTTGAGGTGGTTTTCTTCATCTACCAAGGGCAGTTTCTCTATCTTATGCCGCTGCAAGATTTCCTCCGCCTCTGCCAGAGTTGTGCCCACCGGCGCGGTGACGAGGTTTTCCTTGGTCATCACGTCGCGAATGGGAATGTCGCGCTGATGCACAAAACGCAAGTCGCGGTTGGTGATAATGCCCACCAGATGCAATTCGTCATCCACAATCGGCACGCCGGAAATCCGGTATTTTGCCATCAGTTCTTCCGCTTCGTATACACGATTGTCCGGTTTGAGGTAAAACGGATTGGTAATCACGCCGCTTTCCGAACGTTTGACGCGATCCACCTCTTCCGCCTGCTGCTCGATGGACATGTTTTTGTGAATGACGCCAATGCCCCCCTCGCGAGCGATGGCAATCGCCAGCGGCGCCTCGGTCACGGTGTCCATGGCGGCGCTCATGAGGGGAATATTGAGCATAATCTGCTCACTCAGCCTGGTTCGGACATCTACTTCCCGCGGCAGCACTTCAGACTTTCCAGGAATCAACAGCACATCGTCAAAGGTGAGACCCTCTTTGCCAAACTTCTCTTCCCAGCTCATGTTCAACAGTTCCTTTCTATTTTTTGTTTCCCCCAAAATAGTTTTTAGTTTGATATAGGTTCATCCCGCTTAAATTTTCCTCACAGTCTACCAATGTACCTATCTGATGTCAAGGTCCGCTGCGTAAGACAAAAGCCCATGAATCCGTACTGGACTCATGGGCTTACTTGACCGGCTGCCTGGCAACGTCCTACTCTCCCAGGGGCTCCCGCCCCAAGTACCATCGGCGCTGGAGGGCTTAACTTCGGTGTTCGGGATGGGAACCGGTGTGTCCCCTCCGCTATCGTCACCAGA
>LZRT01000095.1 GCA_002159075.1 Bacillus thermozeamaize | reverse complement strand
GTCCGTAAAGGATCATGATCACCACGCCGCTGCCCATGGGGGAAAGGCGGGTGCTCAGCGCCATGGTGACCGCCAGCAGGATGATCGGCTGCAGGGTAAAGGCCATGGCGGCGGCGATGAGGTATGGCGTTTCGAAACTCAGCAGCGTGCTGCCGCTCAGCCAGCGGTTCAGTCCGATGATGCTGAAAAAGAGCGCAAGCCCGTAGAGGAAGAAGAGGGTGGCGTTGCCGAGAAACTTGCCGAACAGCACTTCCAGGCGCGAAATGGGCTTGCTCAGGATGCCGTACATCAGGCCGCTTTCAATTTCCCCCTGGATGCTGCCGACCGAAGAGAGGATGGCCAGGATGCCGGTGAGAAAGCTGGCAAAAAAGAGTCCGATCGTGAAGAAAAAGCTGATGTCATGGATCAGCGCGGTATGGATGCCGGTATGGATGATCTCCTCCTGCCCGCGATACACCAGGTGGAGGCCGTATCCATAAAAGAGCAGAAATCCTCCCGTCATCAGCAGAAGCAGGTGAAAAATACGCCGGTGGATGCCTTCACTGAGCGTCAGCCGATAGATGACGTTCATCGCTGCACCTCCTCCCGTCGGCGCTGTCCATGCAGGGCGCCATCCTTCTGCTTTACCATCCGCTCGCCATCCTTCTGCTGTTCAATCCAGTGAAAGAACAGCTCTTCCAGGGAAGGCTTCTCTACCTGCACCTCTTCGACGGCAAACCCTTCCGCCACCAGGCGGGCCACCCAATCGGCAATTTCTTCGCGCGTCCGGAGCGCGATGCGCAACGTGATCCCGGATGGTGTGTTGCCGGTTTGTGCGAACCCGGTTTGCTTCCCGGCTTGAGGGCCGTTGCGGGGCAGATCCATGACGGTGACGCATTCCTGCCATTCCGGTTTTTGGCGTTGCAAGCGCCGCAAACGCGCCAATTCCGTTTCTTCCCGGCAAAAGAGGCGGATACGCCCCACCAGAGAGCCGATCTGCAGTTGTTCCCATGTGCCCTGAACGACGATCTGGCCACGGTTGAGGATCAGCAGCGCGTCACACACCGCCTCCACTTCGCTGAGCAGGTGGCTGTTTAAGAAGATGGTTTTGCCTTGTGCTTTCAGGTGAACCAGCAGATCGCGGATCTGGCGGCGGCCAATGGGATCGAGGGCAGAGGTGGGCTCGTCGAGAAACAGGAGCTCCGGATCGTTGATCAGGGCGCAGCCAAGCCCGATGCGCTGTTGCATGCCTTTGCTGTAACTGGCAATCTTTTTCTTTTCCTGCCCGAGCATGCCGATCTGTTCGAGGACGACGGGGATGCGCTGGCGGATTTGGCTCTCCGGCATGCGGTGCAGCTGCCCGTGCAGGCGGAGCAGCTCTTCGCCGGTCAGCCAGGTGTGATAGCGGAAAAGCTCCGGCAGGTAGCCGATGTGCCGGCGGGTTTCTTTGTCCCCGAGCGGCCGGCCGAAGACCAGTCCTTTTCCGGAAGTGGGGCGAAGAAAGCCCAGAAGCGTTTTGACCAGCGTGCTTTTGCCGGCGCCGTTGGGTCCCAGGCAGCCGAACACCTGCCCCTTGCTGACAGCAAACGAGGCCTGGCGGAAACCGCCATGCCCCCGATAGGTTTTGCTCAATTGGTCGGTCCAGATGACGTTCACGAAAGGGTACCCCTTTCTCAGTTGTTTTGCGGCCACTGGATGCTGCGGGCCGTTTTCAGAAATTCTTCCCTGGTCAGGCCATTCGCGGTAAAGCGGATCAGCTTTCCATCGGCTATCCAAATCAGTTGATGAGTGGCTTGTTCGTTTTCGCCGTGGCTGCGGTACAACGCCTGACGGCCCGCTAAATTCACCACTTCTTCGCCCGCCTCCAGCAACTCGGGCATCAGCATGGTGTTGGTAAATCGCTGGATGTCTGCCAGCTGCCGCTTGACGTCATACGAGAGAAATGGAAGGGAAGCCAGCGACTCCTGGATGGCGCTGATGTTGGTTGCGGCAGACGTTTCCACCTTGGGAAGGTCGCGGATGGCCAGCTGGTAACGGGTGTCCTGGAAGACGGAACCATCCTCATGTTTCACTTGTTTATACCACTGAATCTCATATCCGCCCGGGAAAGTGAAGAGGAAGGATTCGCCTTGCAGCTCCGGCGGCAATACTTTTTCACCGCCCAGCGCCCGGATGAGCCGGTTGACGTTCTCCACGTCCAGGGCAAAACGAATCTTGTCGGCGGTAAACTGATGAATTTCCTGTTCCAAGCCGTTGACGATGGAAGCCGGCAGGCTGGGGAGTGTTTTGGCGACGGCGGCGTATTGTTCCGGATTGTCATGCGGACTGATGAACGCATGTTTGGAACGTGCCAGCACTTCCGCCTTGCCGTAATCGCGCAGATCGATGTCGCCGACTTTGGTCTCTAATTCTATGGAAATTTTATCCAGTTCCTGCGCGGACATCTTCACCGTATTCAGGTTTTCGACGCGAAAGACGTTCAGCATGTCGGCGGCGGCGCTGCGGATGCCGGGATTGGCCAGCAGTGCGCCTCCAACCAGGATTGCGGCTGCCGTGACCGTCCACTTTTTCATCTGTCTCTTCCTTTCATCCGTGATTTTTTGTTTCTTGGAGCTTTCTGCGGGTACGAGATGTTCCGCGGAAACATGCGGTTCCCGCCGGTTTACTTCCGGTGCCGGGAGCGGCTTTTCTTCCCTCGAAGCCGTTTCGCAAGCATCGGCTGGATGTGATTCCGCGTTGATCCGCTTGAGAAACCGTCTCCAGGCGGCAGCCGTGTCGACCGGCTCCCCGGAAGCGCCGATGCCGTTTGGGGTGCTGGACCCTTGGACAGAAACGCCGGCCGTTTTGGGAGTGCCGAAGTTGACGTGCTGGAACCATTCATCCAGCTCGTGCAACTCTTCCAGGCGGAGGTGGCAGGAGGTGCACTCCGCGAGGTGCCGCTTGACTTGACGCTGTTTTTCGGTGTCCAGCTGGTTGTCCAGATAGGCTTGCAGTTGTCCGTCTTCCAGGCAGTGATGAATGGGATGCGTCATGTCTGTTCCCCCTTTCCGCTGGCGAGATGGATTTTTTTTAACCGGCTTTTGGCGCGTGAGAGGATGACGCCCACGTAGTCTGCATCCACCTCCAGCACTTGCGCGATTTCTTGGTAGGAGTAGCCTGCCGCCCGCAAGAGGAGAGACAGGTGATCCCGTTCCGGCAACTGGGCCAAAAGGCGGTGCCAGTACTGCACCGATTCCTTTTCCATCAGGCTCTCATCTGGCGTGGCCTGAGCGCTGATCTGGGCTTGCCGGTGGGCTTCCATCAGCTGTTTTTCTTCCCGCCGCAGCCTTCTTTTTTCGGCGCGGAAGTAATTGTAGGCGGTGTTGCTGGCTGTCGTGTACAGCCAGGCCTTCAGGTTTCTCACTTGGCCGGTGCCGGTGCGGTAGAGCTGGATAAATACTTCCTGCGCCAGGTCTTCCGCGGTTTCCCGGTGTTGCACCAGATAATACAGGTGTTGATAGATGGCTGGGTACCAGGTTTCAAAGATTGCCCGAAAGTCTCCGGTCAGGACGGGTTGCTGTGGCGAATGCATGCCCTCGGTTTGCGGGCCGTTCATCGCTGCAGCCAATGTAGTCACCTCTTTCCCCCCTTCAGCGTCCCTTTCATCGATTACAGACGCTGGCAAAGGGGAAAATCTATCATTCAGGAAGAAAAAATTGCAGGATCAAGCAGGAGAAAATGTGCGTTGATTTTGCCGAACGCCTTGGGCAAAGAAAAAAACAGGGTTGTCTGGATGAGCAGACAACCCTGCCAGGATGAGGTTTTAGGCTCTGGTGATCGTTTGGACGGTTCTTTTGCGGCTGGCCTGTCCCGGTGTTCTTTCCTCTTGCAATTTTCGGCGGTTGACCTCCCGGGAGATGCTGAGAATGATCCCGATCCCCATCAGGCAGACCAGCATCGAAGAGCCTCCGTAACTGATGAAGGGCAAAGTGACACCGGAGATCGGGATGGTGCCGCTGACTCCGCCGATGTTGACGAAGGTTTGGATGCTGATCATGCTGGCAATCCCGACGCCGACCAGGGTGCAAAAGGGGTCGCGCATCCGCAGGCAGATGACGAGAATGCGCCAGATCAACAGCAAGTAAAGAAAGAAAACGAAACACACCCCGATAAACCCCAACTCTTCTGCGATGACGGAGAAGATAAAATCGTTGTGGGGATAGGGGAGATACTGGTATTTCTGAATGCTGCGCCCAAAACCGACGCCAGTGATTCCCCCGTTTCCGAAGGCGTAAAGGGATTGGATCAGGTTGAAACCGGTGCGGTAGGGATCGGCCCATGGGTTGAGAAAACTGGTCAGGCGGTCCAGCACGTGCCCGAATGTCAGGGCAAGGATGCCCAGTCCGAGGACAATCGGCGTCCCGATGTAGAAAAGATGCTTGAGGTTGGCACCGCCGCTGACGATAATGCAAAGGGCCGTCCCGGTCAGGATCATGGCGGTGCCCAGATCCGGCTCTGCGGCGATGAGAAGCACGAAAAGCGAAGTGACGAGAACAGCCGGCAGCAATCCTTTTTTAAAATCACGAAAGCGTTCGCCCTTTTTGCTGATGAGCGCAGCCAGGTACAGAATCAGCCCCAGTTTTGCCAATTCCGAGGGTTGAAAGCGAAAAGCGTCCGTTCCGATCCAGCTTCGGGCACCGTTCACCTTGATTCCCAGGGGCGGGATCAGGACCAGGATCAAAAGAAGCAGGCTGCCTCCCGCGACCCACAAAAACCATTTCTGATATTTTTGATACGGGATGTTCATCAGCACACTCATCGCGACAAGACCCAGTCCGATCCACACGGCCTGCCGCCGGGTGAAGTACCACATGTCATCATACTTCTGCATCGCGATGATCGAACTGGCGCTGAAGACCATGACGAGCCCGAAGCCGACCAACGCCAGCGTCGTAAAGAGCAGGAGAAAATCAGGATTGCCCCGTTTTTTTTGCATGGTATCAGGCCACTTCCAGCTGCTCCTTCAGGGTTCCGATCACTTGTTCTGCCGTTTGCACGAATTTCTGGGGAATTTCTGCGTCATAGTCCATGCCGTGATGCAGGATGTGCCTGCCCATGATCGGATCTTCAAGCTTCAACACGGCCCGCGGGGACTCCAGTCTTCCCTGGATGCAATTGGCTCGCACTCTCAGGTAATAGGTTTGTTTGTTGTCCAAATCGTCAAACCGCATGTCGTAGGTGGCATGATCATAATCCCATGTCCAACGGGTGAAACCCAGCTTTTTCATCACTTTTTCCAGTTCAGCAAACGTTTTTTGTGTACCGGCAAGGCCTGAGTCCTTGAAAACCACTGTTGCTCCTCCTTTTGGATGTTCACAGCAATGATCGCTTTTTGTTTTTCAGCTTCGTTTTCGTTTCCATGATCATTTTTTGTTTGTCATGATCGCTTCGTTTTCGTTTCTATCATAGACGTTTTTTCTATTCATTGCAATGTGATCCACATTTTTGAAACCGTTTCGAAACAGGAGAGGTTTTTGGGAATAGGAACCGTTTTTTCGGAAACCATACCTTTATGGAAGGAGGGATAGGGATGCAAACATTGCGAGACGTGATGACCACGGAATTGTATACCTGTTCGCCCCAGGATCCTGTTTCCAAGGCGGCGCAGATCATGCGGGATCATAACGTAGGAGCGGTTCCTATCGTCGAGCAGCAGACGGGTGCTCCGCATCTTTTGGGGATGATTACCGACCGGGATATCTGCATCCGGTGCGTGGCGCTCAACAAGCCGAACTCCACCGCGTGCAGCGAAGTGATGAGCGATCGGAAGCTGGTCGTCGGAACGCCCGAGATGTCGGTGGATGAGGCGGCCCAACTGATGTCCCGGGAGCAGATCCGTCGCCTGCCTGTCGTAGACAACCAGCGCCTTGTCGGGATTGTTTCGCTCGGCGATCTGGCGGTTCGCGACCGTTTTATGGATGAAGCCGGGCAAACGTTGAGCGACATATCTGAGCCTGCCAGGCCCATGTAGGGCACGATGCCCCTGCATGACCTCTCCCATGTGGAGAGGTTTTTTGATTCCCAAACAGGGAACATATGTTTGCTTATCGGGCGGTCCCGTGATATGATGAGGGAAACTGGAGATGAGGGAATGGGAACGACATGAGGGAAATGGGAGCGACATGAAGGAAAGGATGTCGGAAATGATGGAGACGGAAAAACGGCCGTGGATGGCCCCTGCTGATTATGAAAGATTTGTGCGTATGATACGGGAACATGTGGTATTATCGATTTTACACCGAGCCGTTCTTCGCGATGCGGAGCGATTGTCTGAGGGACATAAGTTTTCCCGCGTTTACCGGCAGCTCCTCGAGCGCGTCGCGGAAATGGCGAATCAGGAACGGCACCGGCTGCGGCAGGAGATCGGGCGCATCGGCGGACAAATTGCGGAAGAAAGGCAGGACCCGGTGGCCCGCGAGGTGTGGGCGCGCTTGCGCGGCAGGGTGTACACGATGCGCTTTCAGAACGTCTGGCTGCGGGCCCGGTGTGAGGTGTGGCTGATGACGTTGCTGGCGAAGACGCTGTCGGAGATGCTGGACGAGCAACAGGACGCGGTTTTGCGAAGATGAGGTTCTTAAGCGGGAGCGGATGGGAGGCAGAGGGGGAGGTGAGGCGGGAGATGAGGCGACACCGGCCAGCCTCGACGAGGTTCATCTTGTTGGTCGTGGCCTTCACCGTGCTGCTGGGGGCGATAGGTCCGCCCCTGTTTCTGGTACCGGTGGCGGCGGAAGAAGGGATTACCTACCTGCCTCCTTATCCGCGCGGGGAGGTGATGGTGAGGCAGCCGGAGATCGGCTGGCCGGTCCGCGTACATGGCGCAAGGGTGAAGAAGGCCACCTTGTATTTGAACGGCAAATCTGTCGCGGTACGATACGACAAGGAGAAAGGGGCGTATGTGTACCGGCCGCCGGCAATCCTTCCTTCCGGGGAGTACCAGGCGCGGATCCGCCTGGATTTTCAGGGACCTTACCAGCCGGTGGAGCAACGCTGGTCTTTCGTGATCCATCCGGATGCCGTCTCGCTGCATCCGTACATGGAACGGGCTGGCACGCCGGTTCAGCAGGCGGCGCTCCAAGCGGCCAATGACTACCGCGAGCGTCTGGGACTGCCACCTTTTCAGGTCCACCCTTCCCTGATGCTGGCGGCGGAGGAGCATGCAAACTACCTGGAGGAAAACGGGCTCTTGTCCCACTACCAGGAACCGGGCAAGCCCCGGTTCACCGGGCGCACGGTGGAGGAACGGGCGCAACGGGCGGGATATTTCCAGGGAGTGGCCGAGGATATCAGCCAGCAGCCGGAGAAGGATCCGGCCGTGGCCGTGGATGGCCTGTTTGATGCGCCATACCACCGGATTCCGCTGATGTTTCCCCACGCATCGGATTGGGGATACGGACAAAAGGGGTTGTACCACGTGATCAATGTGGGGATTGTACCCATGGAGAATTTCAAGGTGGTCCACTATCCGGTGGATGGGGAAAAAGGGGTGCCGATGCAGTGGCAGGGGAACGAGATACCCGATCCCCTCCGGCTGCATGCCGGAGTCACCTGGCCGGTCGGGTATCCCATCGTGATCGGAGCATTCGGGGACCGGGTCAAGGAAGTACGCCTGTCCCAGGCCGTCTTGCGGGATGGCGAGGGGCGAGAACAGGCTTTGTATATCAACACTCCCGAGACGGATGAACATTTGAAGCAGGAACTGATCCTGATTCCCGTCAAACCGCTGAAGCCGAACATGCACTACCAGGTCCGGGTGGAGTGGGTGGCGGTGGAGAATGACGGAAGGGAACATCCGCTCAATACCGTCTGGTCGTTTCAGACGGAACGGCGCCCTGGCGAAGGAAAACGGCAGCTGCATGCGCCGGCCGCCGGTATGGAGGAGCCGGAGTCAATGACAGAACCGGATGAAGCCGGCGCCGAATCGGATGGCACCGGACGGATCACGCATATTACCTTCTGGTCGGATCTGCCGCTGCTCAAAAAGTGGCCGCTGTCATTTGAACTTCCCGTTTCCCTGTCGCAGGAACGCTTGGCTGGATGGATGGAACGGCTGGACGGTCATCTGGGCTTCCGCTGGCAAGCGGAGGAGGGGCGCCTGACCTGGCATGTCGGGGGCTACGAGATGGAATGGCTGTTTTATTGAGAAATGATTGCCAAACCAAGAGGATGAGCAGACAAAGGGTGGGAGTGGATGAGAGGAGAAAAAGGCAGGAGATGCCGGTTTCGGTGGCATCGGTTGCTCTTGGCCGTTGTGGCCATCGTCCTGCTGGCCGGCTGCTCCCCGGAGACGGCTGCGGGAGACTGGCACAGCGTGGAGCGGGTGGTTGACGGTGATACCTTCATCATTGCAGGGGGAGAGCGGGTGAGGATGATCGGGGTGGATACGCCGGAGACGGTCAAACCGGGGACCGCGCCCGAACCGTATGGGAAGGAGGCCAGCCAATACACCAAAAAGATGCTGGCGGGAAAAAAAGTACGGCTGGAATTTGATGTGGCGGAAAGGGACAAGTATGGGCGCCTGCTGGCGTATGTCTACCTGGAGGATGGCACCTTTGTCAACGAAAAACTGGTCGCCGAGGGCTACGCCCGCGTGTTGACGATTCCTCCCAACGTCAAGTATGCCGAACGCCTGCTGGCCGCTGAACGGCAGGCGAGGGAAGAAGGGCGAGGGCTGTGGGGACTGGAAGAACAGCCCCGCAAAGGCCTGATCAAGGGGAACATCAACAGCAAAGGGGAAAAGATTTACCATGTGCCTGGCGGACGATACTACGATGTGACAAAACCGGAAGTCTGGTTTGAGACGGAGGAAGAGGCGCAGGCCGCCGGTTTCCGCCGCGCCAGGGAGTGAGACGGATGAAGAATGGCTCATGCAGGGATGGAGGAGAAACGTGTTAGGGACATGGATCAACGTGGGGACCGTATTGCTGGGCAGCGGCATCGGACTGCTGCTCGGTTCACGGATTTCGGAGCGGTTGCGGGAGACGGTGATGCAGGGCATCGGGGTGGTCACCGTGCTCATTGGTTTGCAAATGGCTTTGTCTACGCAGCATGTGCTTGTCATTCTCGGCAGTATTTTGACGGGAGGGGTGATCGGGACCTGGTGGCGTTTGGATGAACGATTGAATCAATTTGGGAACTGGGTGGAGCGGCGCGTCATGCGGCAGACCCGCGGACAAGCGGCGGAGGTGCGGGGGCGGGATGCGGGCCGTTTTGCGCAAGCGTTTATCACCACCAGTCTGTTGTTTTGTATTGGGCCAATGACCTTTCTCGGAGCCATTCAGGACGGATTGTCAGGTGACTTTGAGCTGCTGGCGGTCAAATCGGTGCTGGATGGATTTTCGGCCATCGCCTTTGCCGCCTCCCTGGGGGCCGGGGTCATGATGTCGGCACTGACCGTTCTGGTCATTCAAGGGAGCTTGACCCTGATGTCCGGTTTTTTCCACGGCTGGCTGAATGACCTGGTGATTGGCGAATTGACGGCCGCCGGCGGGGTGATGGTCATCATGATCGGGCTGAATCTCCTTCGCCTGTGTGTCATCCGTGTGGCAGACTTTTTGCCGGCTTTGTTGATGACGCCGCTTCTGCTGTGGGCGGTCACCTTCTTTGCCTGACATGAACCCTGATGGATGGGTACATACTAGGTAAAGCATGTCCACTGGCAGTTAGCCTGAACCCAAAGAGGTGAAGAGGATGACCGAACTGCAGAGCCGGCCCGATGAAACGGCGGAGGTTCCGCGCCCGAAGGCGGAAATGAACCTGCCCGAAGCGGAAGAAAATCCATATGTCGTGGTCCAGCGTCTCCTCAAGAAAGCGGTTGAAACGCTGGAACTGCCGCTGTCCGTGTATGAAATTCTGAAAAAACCGCGCAGGTTTATGACCGTTTCCATCCCGATACGGATGGATGATGGGTCCGTCCGCAATTTTACCGGCTACCGTTCACAACATTGCGACATCCTCGGGCCGACCAAGGGTGGGGTGCGGTTCCACCCCGAGGTGAACGAGGATGAGGTAAAGGCGCTTTCCATCTGGATGTCGTTGAAAAGCGCCATTCTCGGTCTGCCTTACGGGGGCGGAAAAGGAGGGGTGATTGTCAATCCCCGGGAGTTATCGGAGCGGGAACTGGAGGAACTGAGCCGCGGGTACATACGCGAACTGGAGGCCATCATCGGGCCGGAAAAGGATATTCCGGCCCCTGATGTGAACACCAACCCGCAGATCATGGGCTGGATGTTGGACGAATTCGATCGCTTGCGCGGTCAGAATATGCCCGGGATGATAACCGGGAAACCGATCATCCTGGGTGGCTCTCTGGGCCGGCTGGAGGCGACCGGCCGGGGCGTGGTGATCACCATTCTGGAGGCGGTCAAACGGCTTGGCTTGAACCCATGGGGACTGACCGCCTCGATTCAGGGATTTGGCAATGTCGGCAGCATGACGGCCCGTTTCCTGCACGAACAAGGCATTAAGGTCATCGCCGTGAATGACGCGTTGGGTGGCGTCTTTAAGGAAGAAGGCCTGGACATCCCGGCGCTGCTCACGTTTTCCCGGGAAACAGGCACCGTGGCCGGTTTCCCCGGTGCGCGGCCGCTGCGTGGGAACGAATTGTTTGCGGTGCCAGCCGACATTTTTGTGCCCGCTGCCTTGGAGAACCAGATTACAGACGAAACCGCACCGCTTCTTCAGGCCAAGATTGTAGCGGAGGCGGCCAATGGCCCGACTTCGTCGGAAGGCGACCAGATCCTGCGCGAGAAGGGGAGCTTTGTGATTCCGGACATCCTTTGCAATTCTGGCGGCGTGACCGTTTCCTATTTTGAATGGGTGCAAAACGCGATGCACTACTATTGGCCGGAAGAGGAAGTGAATGAAAAACTCTGCGCCAAGATGCGCCAGGCATTTGACGTGGTTTACCGGATGCATCTGGAACATCAGGTGGACATGCGTTCGGCTGCATATATGGTCGGCGTCAGCCGCCTGGCGGAAGCCTTGTTTGCGCGCGGATGGGTGAAAAAGGGAAAGATGTCGAGGGGGTCCCTGTTTCATTAAAGAAAAATGAAGAAACCTGTAGACTAATCCCGGTTGGCGTTTAGTCTACAGGCTGAGCTCCCTATTTGATGGGGCTAATAGAACCGGCGTCTTCTGGGATCCGTTACGAATTCATCGCGGTATTGATACACAAAGACCCGTCTGGGGATGGGGCAACAATGATGCCGGGTGACGATTTCAATCGGTTGAATCACATTGACGAAATGCGGATGGTATACGTTGCGATAGACCCTTGCCGGCTGATTCGTGACGCTTTGCGGGGAACAACACATCGGTCTGTGAAACACCATTCACACCCCTTTCTTCATTTAGTCTGAGATAGTATACGATAGTCCGGCCAGCCCTGTTTGGACTGCAGTCACATTGATGAACGTTGATGCGGCCTTTTTTTCAATCACCGCACTTGCGGCTGCTTGCGGCAAATGCAACATTCACCGTGGCGGATTTGTGTCTTTTTCGTTCATATCTTCCCTTTTTTGAGAAATTCTTTGGAAAGCATCCTGCAAATACATGACCCAGTTGATCCGGAACGTGGGATTTGGAGGGTTCTTTTTTTTTGTTCCTTTATTGACACCTCGTTTATCGGAAAACTATAATGCTGATAATAGAAGTATGATTTAGTGGATTATATAGAACAAGGGAGGATATGCAGGTGAGCAGGATCAGCTTGGTGGACATCGGTGCAGCCGCCGACGACGTGAAGCAGGCAGCGGCTGACCATGAGCAGAAATACGGGCGGATTACCAATATGAAACGCACGCTCCTGCATGCAGTGCCCGCCTTCCAGGCATACATGGAATGGTACACGTTGCGGGATCAAATCGAACCGTTTATCGGCAAACGAGGGGTATATGTTTTTTCCCATGCCATCTCGACTCAAAACGAATGCTTGATCTGCTCCACGTTTTTCCGGCGGTTGCTGATTGAAAGCGTCGAGGATCCCGATCGATTGGAGCTTGACGAAAAAGAGCAGGTGCTTGTGGATTTCGGCAGGCAACTGGCGAAAGACGCCAATCAGGTATCGGATGAACTGTTTTCTCGCCTGCAGGCTTTTTTTGATGAACGGCAGATTGTGCTTTTGACGGCCTTCGCCGGTTTGATGATCGCGACAAATCTTTTTAACAACGCGTTGCGTATCCCGTTGGACGACTATTTGGAAAACTACCGTGCGAAGTAGGGGGCGGCAAAGAGCGATGGGGAAAGAGTTTGCCAACCGTGTGGTTTTTATTACTGGTGCTGCTCACGGCCAAGGCCGGGCGGTTGCTTTGGCTTTCGCCCGGGAGGGAGCCTGGGTGGCAGGATATGACATTGCCAAACGTTTGAGCTATCCGGCTTATGAATTTGGGACGGCCAGTGAACTGCAATTGCTCAAGGATGAGGTGGAATCCCTCGGTTCAAGATGCCTCGTTTTTGAAGGCGACGTCAGAGACGATGCGGCCATCCAAGCGGCGGTTTCAGAGACAATCCGGACATTCGGCAGGATTGATGTCCTGTTTAACAATGCGGGGATTTGCGCTTACGGGTATGCCCATGAATTAACGGAAGAAGAATGGGACGCGATGATCGACATCAATCTCAAAGGGGCATGGCTGGTCGCCCGGCGAATCATTCCGCACATGATGAAGCAAAAGAGCGGCGTCATCATCAACAACTCCTCGATTGCCGGATTGCGCGGGATGAACAGGCTTTCCCATTACGCCGCTTCCAAGTGGGGGCTGGTCGGCTTGACGAAGTCTTGGGCCATTGAGTTGGCTCCGTACAATATTCGCGTCGTCAGCATCCATCCGACCGGGGTGAATACTCCCATGAACGACGGATTGGCCGCCATGGAAGGAACAACACCGGAAGAAATCGCCGAACGTTCCGCGGGAAATTTGCTTCCGGTTCCCTGGATCGAACCGGAGGATGTAGCCGATGCCGTGTTGTTTCTGGCCAGTGACCGCGCAAGATATGTGACCGGTTCTCAGTTTGTCCTGGACGCAGGACTGTTGACCAGATAAGGATACAGAACATCGATAAATAAAGAGCATCGAAAGAGGGGAAAAGTGATGAGATTCGTTTCTTCGTACATAAAAACCATTCCTTTGCTGCTTGCAGTGCTGCTCGTGGCGGCGTTGGCGGGATGCGGTTCACAACCTACCCAGTCCGGCACGCCGGCGACGGGTGAGCCTGCATCCGGCGAGACGGACGCCGGCAAGCAGGAAGTCAAGAAAATCGGCGTCGGAACGATGGGGACGTATTATCCTTTTTCCTATGTGGATGAGAAGGGCCGCGTGACAGGTTTTGACATTGAAGTCTTAAGGGAAGTCGAAAAACGGGTTGAAGGCATCCAGTTTGAATTTAAGCCGACCCCGTGGGACAGCATGTTTTTGGGGTTGGAAGCCGGCAAATACCAGGTCGTGGCCAACCAGATCACCAAAAATCCTGAACGGGAACAGAAATATTTGTTTACCGACAACAGCTATTTTACATGCCAGTCCGTGATCATTGTCAAAAAAGGCAGAAAAGACATCAAGTCTTTGGACGACCTGCAAGGAAAGACGGTCGGTTCTGCGGTGGGGGATTCGTTTACCAAGATCTTGGAGGATTACAACAAAGAACACAACAACGCGATTAACATCAAGTATTATGACGGCACGGATCCGACCACCATCCTACAAGATGTGGCTGCAGGCAGAATCGACGCTTACCTGAATGATCCGATTATGGCTTCGGAAACGGCCAAGAAACTGGGGCTTGATGTGGAAATCGTGGAAAAGCCGGTGGAAGCGGTTCCTGCTTACTTTGTTTTCCGGAAAGATGAAGAAGGCCAAGCCCTGAAGGAAAAAGTGGACAAGGCGTTGGCGGAAATGATCCAGGACGGAACCCTGTCCAAGATGTCTATTGAATGGTTTGGCAAAGATTACACGAAACCCGTTCAATAGCGGCGGTTGATTACGAGAAGAAGGATGAGGCTGGATGGGGGAACTTTTCGACTGGGGATTTATGGTACAGTCGTTTCCGGAGATTGTGAGGTATCTTCCGGTCACGCTGGGGATTGCTGTCATTTCGATGATTTTCGGGTTGTTTCTCGGGTTTTTGACCGCTTTGGTCCGGTTTTACCAGATCCCGGTTTTGAACCGCTTGGCCGTCGTGTATGTTTCGTTTATCCGCGGCACGCCGCTATTGGTCCAGATTTACCTGGCGTATTACGGCATACCCAAGATTTTGGGGGCTTTGAATGAAGCAAATGGCTGGAATTTAAACGTTGACAGCATCCCCGCCTTATTTTTTGTCTATTTGACCTGCTCCGTCAACGTGGGAGCCTACCTGTCTGAATCGATCCGGTCGGCTCTCCTGTCCGTAGATAAAGGGCAAATTGAAGCGGCGTACGCCATCGGGATGACATCGTTTCAGGCCATGCGGAGAATCATTCTGCCGCAGGCGTTGGTCGTCGCCTTTCCGAATTTCGGAAACTTGTTCATCAGCCTTGTCAAAGACACTTCGTTGGCGTTCATCATTTCCGTCGTTGAGATTATGGGGGCCGCGAAAATCGTCGGTGCAAGAGGCCTGCACTTTTTCGAGGTTTACATTGTCGCTGCCTTGATTTATTGGTTTGTCTGTTTTCTCATCGAGAGAATGATGCTGTTTGCGGAGAGAAGGTTGCGGCGCTATGAAAGGGAGATCGTTTCATGATCCGGCTTCGGGATATCCATAAAGTTTACCGCGATCAACATGTGCTGAAAGGGATTGATTTGGAGGTCCATACCGGTGAAGTGGTCGTGATCATGGGTCCCAGTGGAGCGGGAAAGTCGACCCTCCTCCGTTGCATCAATTTTTTGGAGCGGCCTTCCAAGGGAACCATTCAAGTGGACGATTTGGTTGTTTCGGCAGAGAACGCCACCCGCAAACAGATCCTTGCACTCCGCAGGCTCACGAGCATGGTGTTTCAACACTACCATTTGTTCAAACATAAAACGGCGCTTGAAAATGTGATGGAAGGCCTGGTGACTGTCAAGGGTTTAAGCCGCAGCGAGGCTGTCCGGATCAGTACCGAACATCTGGAAAAAGTCGGTCTTCAGGACAGGCTGCACTTTTACCCGTCGCAACTGTCGGGCGGACAGCAACAAAGAGTGGCCATTGCACGGGCGCTGGCCTTGAATCCGAAAGTGATTTTGTTTGATGAGCCGACGTCCGCCTTGGATCCCGATTTGGTGGAAGAAGTGCTGCTGGTGATGAGGGCAATCGCAAAAGAGGGCATGACCATGATCGTTGTCACGCATGAAGTGAATTTTGCCAGAGAGGTGGCCGACCGGGTGGTTGTTTTGGCCGATGGCCGGATTGTGGATGAAGGATCGCCGGAAGATGTGTTGAAGAAAAAGAAAACCACCGGTGGCACATGATGTGAATGCCCTTGAAAAACCACGAAACAAAAGGATCGGGATAATGGCGGGATAAAAGACTCGGTTTATATCTAAGTATTTATCTCGGAAATGTTGATATTTAAAAAAAACATGTTATACTGTGATCAAGAGCAAGCAAAAAGCGGTCAGAAACTGAGATGTGAAAGGGGAACGCAAGGATGAAAGTGGCAAACAATATTATTGAATTGATTGGCAACACGCCGCTCGTCCGCTTGAACAAGCTGAGCGAAGAGACAGGGGTGGAGGCTTACGGCAAGCTGGAGTATTTCAATCCAGCCGGCAGCGTGAAAGACCGGATTGGTTTTGCGATGATTGAAGACGCCGAAAAAAAGGGACTGATTTCGCCGGATAAAACGGTTTTGGTGGAACCCACCAGCGGCAACACGGGGATTGCCCTCGCCTTTGTGGCCGCGGCGAAAGGATACCGGCTGATTTTGACCATGCCGGAGACCATGTCCTTGGAACGCCGGAACCTGCTTAAGGCCTACGGGGCCGAACTGGTGCTGACGCCCGGCTCCGAAGGGATGAAGGGCGCCATCCAACGGGCCGAGCAAATCGTGAGGGAAACGCCCAACGCCTATATGCTGCAGCAGTTCAAAAACCCGGCCAACCCGGCCATTCACCGCAGAACGACGGCAGAAGAGATCTGGAATGATACCGACGGCCGGGTGGATATTCTGATCAGCGGCGTCGGTACGGGCGGGACGATTACCGGTGTATCCGAAGTGATCAAAGAACGCAAACCATCCTTTTACGCGGTTGCCGTGGAACCGGCCGACTCGCCGGTGCTTTCCGGCGGCAAGCCTGGACCGCATAAAATTCAGGGAATCGGTGCCGGATTTGTGCCCGACGTATTGAACACTTCCATCTACGATGAAGTGGTTCAGGTCACCAATGAAGAAGCGTTTGCCGCAGCCCGCAAACTGGGACGGGAAGAAGGCATCCTGCTGGGCATTTCCTCCGGCGCGGCGTTGCATGCGGCAAAAGTGGTGGCCAGCCGGCCGGAAAACAAAGGCAAGGTCATGGTTGTCATCCTTCCGGATACAGGCGAACGTTATCTGTCCACGGCGTTGTGGCAGGAAGCTTGATTCTCCGCAATGCCCAAAAGGCCCTTGGTTGACAACCCGTTACGAAACGGGGATGGTGAACCGAGCGGCCTTTTTCCGTATTGATGAATCATGGATGCGGTCATGGCTCGCAAGGCATCCGGCAGCCTTTGGCGGCTTTCGTCCGTTTTTATGCTCTGGGGTTCCAGCTATGGTATAATGTAACTGCCTGAAATCTGCAAACCCATGCAGGAGGTGGTATCCATGGCAAGGATCGCTTTTTTGGTCGCGCAAGAATACGAGGATTCCGAGCTTTCCTATCCGTACGAGGAGCTGAAAAAAGACGGGCACGAATGCGTGATCATCTCCTTCCAGAAGGGTGAGGAGCTAAGGGGGAAGAAGGGACAGGCGGTTTACAAGGCTGACGCTGCCATCAGCGAGGTCCGTCCCGAGGACTTTGACGCGGTGGTCATCCCCGGCGGCTTCTCCCCGGACCGGCTGCGGATCGATGAAGGGATGAAACGTTTTGTCCAGCAGAAGATGGAGGCCAACCAGCCGGTTGCAGCCATTTGCCACGGGCCGCAGCTGCTCATCTCGGCCAAGGTGGTCAAGGGCAAGGAAATGACTTGCTACAAAAGCGTGATGGATGATCTGGAAAATGCCGGGGCAAAAGTGGTGGACCGTCCTGTCGTCGTCGACGGCAACCTGATCACCTCCCGGATGCCGCAGGACAACGAGGTGTTTGTCGACGCGATCCGGAAGGCTTTGTCCCAATAGAAGAAGCAAAGGTTCCGGGAATTCGCTCCATTTGATGCATGATTGACATGAACTGTCACGCAGGACTGAGGGAAAGCAAGGAACGAAGGGATGTTTGCATGCCTCGAATGGTATGTGAACATCCCTTTTTTATAACGGACGTCCTTTTTTGCACGTTTCCGCATGTTTTCCGACGTGGACCGTTGACATTGTGCGGAAAGCGGAAATCTCTTGGGGACGGCGCAAACGTTTAAGGATGGCGGGTTGGTTTCACAAGACGGAAGGGGGATCTCTTTGTGAAAGGCATCGCGCCCAAACTCCCTTTGACTCCCGAAGAACGCGGCATGTTAAGAAAACAAAAAGTAAAATTGGCGGCGATTGCAAGCTTTCAAACGCATGATTTGGCTCGCGTGTTAGGCTGCACGGAAGAGAGGGCAAAGCTTTTGATTGCGCTCGCTCAATTTCAGACGATTCCGTCCGCCGGCCCCGATTTGGCAAAACATGTCATCGATTTGGGGGTTTATTCATTGGCCGAGTTGAAAGGAAAGGACCCGGCGGAATTGTTTGATCAATTGGAACGGTTGTACGGCTTTCGAATCGACCCTTGCGTCGAAGACGGCATCCGGCTGATGGTGCACCATGCGGAAACGCCGTGCAGCGGAAAGCGATGGTGGGACTTTACGGAAGAACGAAAGTGGTACCGGCAAAAGCACGGCTATCCGGACACGAGGCCAGAGCGATGAGATGCATCGCATGAAGCAGGATTGGCAAGACCATGGCGCATATGAAAGCCGGCCAGTTGATTTCGCAAATGGAAAGCCGGTCATCGTCAAGGCCCGGAAGTGCATGTCCCGCACTTTCCGGGCATCTGTTCTTTTCAGCCCGGCCAGGGGACCGTGAAGGCTTGCAGCATGCGGCGATGGACGGAAGATGGGACGTCACGAAAAGTATGAAGTTATTAATAATAATAAGTATTATATTTTTCATATTCAAATTAAGATGAATTCATGTTATAATAATGCCAAACCATTAATATATAAATATATTGCCAATATAATGATCAAAAGAGGAGGCGAGAGAAAACATGTAGCGTGCTTCATCTGCATATCTTTGGTTACCACGAAAGGAGGGATGCTTGTGGAACAAACGGGAAAAGGAGCCGTCGCGGAGGCGATTGACCACACATTGACGGAAAAGCTTTTGGATACCAAAACAGCCGAGCAGTTGATCCACTTGCTTGACAAATTGGAAAATGTGACGTATCTCGTCGAGATGCTGGAGCATTTTTTCCGCCGGGGGCCTGAAATCGCCGATTCGATCAACGACCTGGTCGTTTTATTGCGCCAGAGTTATTTCGAGCCCCAAACCCTGAAACGCTTTGAAAACGTTTTCTCCGCCTTGCAGCGGATGCAGGAATTCCTCGATTCCCCGCAAGTCCAGGAACTGTTTAAATCGGATGTTCTTGATGTACGCGCGGTGCAAGTGGTCGGCAAGGTATCCCGCTCGATGATCAAAGCCTCCGAAGAAACGGCTGAAATGGGCGCAAAACGCGTCGGGATTGTCGGCCTGATGCGCATGTTGACCGATCCGGAGGTGCAGCCGGCGCTTAACTTCTTCCTGCACTTCGCGCGGCATCTGTCAAAGGAGTTCGTAGATGCACGAACTGTCGATCGCTCATCATCTGGTTGAACTTGCCGTCGACGCTGCGAAAGATTCGGGGATCAAGCGGGTGCGGGCCCTTTACCTGAAACTCGGCGTTCTGTCAGGCGTGGTCAAAGAATCGCTGGAGTTTTCTTTTGACGTGGCCATTCAAGGAACGCCGCTTGAAGGGGCGAGGCTGGTCATTGAGGAAGTTCCGGTGAAAGTGTATTGTTCCGCATGCAAAACCGTGAGCACCTTATGCCGGCCGTATCCCATGCGCTGCGGCGTGTGCGGAGCGCGAACCGGCGAAGTGCTGGAAGGACGCGAAATCGAATTGTATGCCTTGGAAGCAGAGGAGGGGGAGCAGGGTGCAGCAGATCACATCCAGTCCGCGGATTGTTGAAATACGCCAGAATGTTCTCAAGAAAAACGACCTTCTTGCTCGTGACTTGCGGAAGCGGTTTCAAGAGGCTGGCGTTTATGTCGTCAATTTGGTTTCCAGTCCGGGAGCGGGAAAGACGACCTTGCTGACGGAAACGCTGATCCGGCTTGGCGAGCGGTACCGGGTGGCCACGTTGGTCGGTGATCTGGCCACGGAAAACGACGCGGAGCGTTTGCGCCAAAGCGGCGCACAAGTTCGGCAAATTACGACGGGCACAGTTTGTCACCTGGAGGCGGATATGATTGAAAACGCCTTGGACGGATGGGATCTGGCGGAGATAGATTTTCTCTTTATTGAAAACGTGGGCAATCTCGTCTGTCCCGCCAGTTATGATTTGGGCGAAAACGAACGCGTCGTCCTTTTTTCCGTGACGGAGGGGGAAGACAAGCCGGTGAAATACCCCACCATTGTCAACAGCGCCGATGTGGCGGTCATTACGAAGATGGACCTGGCCGATGCGGTGGGTTTTCAGCGGGAGCACTTTTACGAAGCGCTGCATGCGGTAAGACCAGGCATTCCTATTCTGGAAGTCTCCGTTCGCACAGGAGAAGGAATCGACGGGTGGATTTCCCGTTTGGAGGCGGGCCAAGCCCATCTGCAGCAACATCTTGCGGGAATGTTCGAGTAAATGGATCGGAATGCAAGCCAGATACATTGGAGGTGGGGAGAGTGGCAAATCTTCTTTGGCTGCACGGCGGTGCGTGCAACGGAAACACCCAGTCGGTTCTGAACGCCGAAGAACCGACCGTGGTCGATTTGGTGACCGATTTCGGGATCAATATCCTTTACCATCACTCGTTATCCATGGAATTTGGGGAACAGGTACGCCATTTGTTCGAGCGAATCCTCAATGACGAGATCGCTTTGGACATCCTCGTGGTTGAAGGCACGGTTATCCAAGGACCCAACGGAACGGGCCGTTATGACATGCTCATGGATCGGCCCAAAAAAGACTGGATTTGGGAATTTGCCCATAAAGCGCAGTACGTCGTTGCGATCGGGGACTGCGCATGCTGGGGCGGGATTCCGGCGACCAAGCCCAATCCGTCCGAATCCATCGGTCTTCAGTACTTAAAGGAAGAAAAAGGTGGCTTTCTCGGCGCTCACTTCCGTTCGAAAGCGGGATTGCCGGTGATCAACATTCCCGGTTGTCCGGCTCACCCGGACTGGGTGACACAGATTCTCGTCGCCGTTGCCACCGGACGCGCGGAAGACGTTCTGCTGGACGACTTGCAACGGCCGAAAACGTTTTTTACCACGTTTACCCAGACCGGATGCACACGCGTGCAGTACTTTGAGTGGAAGGAACCGGTGGAAGAGTTTGGGCAAGGCACACGCAAAGGATGCCTGTTCTACGAACAAGGTTGCCGCGGTCCGATGACCCATTCGCCGTGTAACCGCATTCTTTGGAACCGTCAATCTTCGAAAACCCGGGCCGGGATGCCCTGTATCGGTTGTACAGAACCTCAGTTTCCCTTCTTCGATCTGGCGCCGGGAACGGTGTTCAAGACACAAAAGGTGCTCGGTTCGATTCCGAAAGAGATTCCAAAAGGCATTGATCCGTTGAGTTACTCTGCCCATGCGGCATTGGCCCGGGCGGTGGCTCCGAAGTGGGCGAAAGAAGAAATGTTTGTGCCCTAAGAAAACAAAAAGGAGGGTGAGCGAAGATGAGTCAGCAAGTTGTCTCCACAGGCAAGAAAAAGAGTCTCAAAGTTCATTCGTTGGGGCGCGTCGAGGGGGACTTGGACGTCAGAGTGGACATTGAAGACGGGGTTGTTGTGGATGCGTGGACGGAGGCCACGATGTTCCGCGGATTTGAAATCATCTTAAAGGGGAAAGACCCGCAGGCGGGACTCATTGTCACCCCGCGGATTTGCGGCATTTGCGGCGGCAGCCACCTTTACAAGGCGGTCTATGCCTTGGATACGGCCTGGGGAACGGAAGTGCCGCCCAATGCCACGTTGATCCGCAACATCGCCCAGGCGGCAGAAACGCTTCAGAGCATTCCCCGCTGGTTTTACGCTTTGTTCGCCATCGGCTTGACCCATCAGAACTACGCATCCTCTGCATTGTACGACGAGGTGGTTCGGCGTTGGGCGCCCTTTGCAGGCGTACATTATGAACTCGGCGTCGAAGTCTCGATCAAGCCGGTCGAGATTTACGCGATCTTCGGCGGCCAGTGGCCCCACTCCAGCTTCATGGTTCCCGGCGGCGTGGTGTGCGCTCCGACACTGTCGGACATTACGCGTTCCACTTCCATCTTGGAGTATTACCGGGAGGCCTGGCTGGAGAAAATTCTCCTCGGTTGTTCTGTCGAACGCTGGCTGGAAAACAAAACTTGGCACGATGTCCTCCAGTGGCTGGATGAAAAGCCGGAGCATCGCGATTCTGACATGGGCTTATTTCTCCGCTTCTGCATGGAGAATGGCTTGGACAAATACGGGGCCGGTCCGGGACGATATATCGCGACAGGAACCTTTTTCCATCACGAAAAATACCGCTATCCGACGATCGAAGGCCGCAACGCTGCGTTGATTGCCCGCTCGGGGGTATACGACGGTGAACATTTCCACGATTTTGATCAAGGACAGGTCCGGGAGGATCACACCTATTCCTTCTTCCGCGGCAGTGGATCGCTCCATCCGTTTGAAGGGGTGACCGATCCGCTCGATACGGAAGAAGGGCAAAAAGAGGGCAAGTATACGTGGGCCAAGGCGCCGCGCTACCTCCTGCCTGGCGGGGAAGTGCCGTTGGAGGCGGGACCCCTGGCCCGTCAAGTGATCGCCGGCCGTCCGGGGGCGGAGGATTGGCAGGATTACGATCCGCTGATGTTCAATATCGTGAAGGAAATCGGCCCCAGCGTGATGGTACGGGTACTGGCACGCCTGCACGAAGCGGCCAAGTACTACTTGCGCGTGCGTGAATGGCTCAAACTGATCGATTTGAATGAGAAATTTTACATCAAACCGCAAGAACTCCCGGAAGGGCGAGGATTCGGGGCCACCGAAGCGGCTCGCGGCGCCTTGGCCGATTGGATCGAGATTAAGGATGGCAAGATCGAAAACTATCAAGTCATCACCCCGACGGCGTGGAACATCGGCCCGCGGGATCGTCACGGCCAGCGCGGTCCCATTGAGACGGCGATGATCGGTGTGCCGGTCAAAAACCCCAACGATCCCGTGGAATTGGCCCACATTGCACAAAGCTACGATTCGTGCCTCGTCTGCACGGTGCATGCTTATGATGCCAAGTCGCACAAGGAGTTGGCCCGGTACGCGGTCACATCGTTTTAAAGAGTGAAAAGGACGGTGACGCAATCATGACCGTGATCATCGGGTGCGGCAATTTGCTCCGCAGCGATGATGGGGTGGGGCCCTTTTTAATCCGCAAATTGTGGGACATGGGCCTCCCCCCAGGCGTCCGCCTGGCCGATGGCGGGACCGCCGGCATGGATGTGGCGTTTCAAATTGGCGACGCGGAAGAGTTGATCGTCGTCGATGCCTGCCATACCGGGGGAGAACCGGGCACGATTTTCGAGATTCCGGGGGAAGAGGTGGAGACGCCGCCGCTAAAAGGCATTCACCTTCATGCATTCCGCTGGGATCATGCTTTAGCGATGGGAAAGTGGTTGCTGAAAGAACGCTTTCCCAAGAAAGTGACCGTCTTTCTCATCGAGGCGGAAAACGTGTCGCATGGATTCGGCTTGTCCCCTGTGGTGCAAGCGGCCATGGAGCGTTTGGCGGAGGAGTTGCTGCGACGCCTGGGAGGGAAGAAAAGTGCAAGTTGAACTGACCTCGACCGGTTATCTCCACATTTCCGAGGAAATCGCGGAGCGCTTCCCCATGGGGACGGCCATCGTCTTGTTGCGTGGGGACGAGCTGTGGCTGATGCCGGTGAGCCACCCGGGAGCGGGAGGATTGTTGTTGAAATACCGCAATCCTCGCGGCGATCGCAGTGTGCTGGTCCGGGAATTTTTGCCTGAAGAGGTGCCCCCTGGCGTTCGCGATGCCGTCTGGGATGAAGAGAATGGCGCCCTGCGCATCCCGCTATTGCGTTCCAATACCCCGGTGAAGTGAGAGACGTGTGCGGTTTTCCAGAGATAAAGGAGGGGGAGCCATGCTACGTCCGCAACCGATTGGTGTGTTTCCCGGAATGGCCGGATTTTTTCTCCTGCCGCCGGTTCCGGAGGGAGCGCCTCGCATATCGTTGCTCCTTCGCGGCCATCTTCCCGACGCGTGGCCTGAGAGCTGGCAGTTTTTTGCTGCGGCGATTGCGGGAAGAAGCGAGGAGGAGGTGACGGCCTTATTGCCGGAAGGCCCTGAGGGGCTTTACAACCGTTTTGTGCTGACCCCCCAGTCCGACACATACGCATGGGCCAAGGAAAGGGTGGAAGGGGAGATTTCCCTTCTCTTGGATGCGGTCGCGTGGCGGCTGGGGATCTGCGATGCGCCTCCGCCGCTTCAAGACACCGACGGTGAAGTGCGGGCTTTTCTTCTGGCGACGCAGGCTTATGCGCGGTTTCAGCAAAAGGATTGGTCCCGCGGACTGGAGACCATGCGGGAGGCGGCGGAAACGGTCAAGCATGTTTCGCCCGTATTCTCTGCGCGTCTTTTTGCCGAATGGGCGGCGACGAAACAGATGCTCGGCGCTTACGGGCGAGATCTGGTGGCGGGGTATCGAACCGCTCTTGCGCTGCTTGAGACGTCTCCTTTCCAGGAAGCGCGGGCGGAGCTTTGGTTTCAATTGGGCACCGCCTATCAAAACGGCGCGGAGGGCCGCGGCAATACCCTCATGGAAGCGGTGAAGTGTTACCATGAGGCGCTCAAAGTGTATCAAAGGAATACCCATCCGGAGGAATACGCCATGGCCCATATGAACATGGCGCTGGCGTACCTGGCCATGCCTTCACGGGATCGCGGCGCCCGGCTGCGCACGGCCGTGGCGATCCAGTCACTGCGCGAAGCGTTACGGATTTTTCAAAAAGAGACCCATCCGCAGTATTGGGCCAGTGCGACCGTCAATCTCGCCAACGCGTTGCAGCACGCGGACACCTCCCACCAGGAAGAAAACCTTTGGGAAGCGGTCGCCCTTTACGAAGAGGTGCTTGAGGTCCGCCGGCCCGAGGAGGATCCGGTGGCATATGCCCGCGTCCTGGCCAATCAAGGGAACGCGTTGGCCCATCTGGGGGCGTTTTCCCGCGCCGTGCCCCGTTTGCAAGAGGCCCGCCGCTCTTTTCAAGAACACGGTGAAGACGATGCGGCGGAGGCGGTGGCGGACATTTTGGCCGAGATTGCCCGCAGGCGGCAGGAACATGCAGCGAAAGAGCAACCGGCCGGGGAACAAGCGGCGGCAGAGAGGGGGATCGCGCGGCATGGAAGCGCATGAACAGCAATACTTCAACGTTTTGCTGAGCATGGCCGTCGAGCGTTTCAGCGAACGCATCGTCCAGCGCAACGAAGGGGTGGAACATGCGTTGGAACGGCTGCGCACCAACCCTCAAGGAGAGGGCGTATGGCTTGATGAGTTCGTGTCTGCGTTTTTTCGCGAAGCTCTTCTCGACAACCCGGCAGGGGCCTGCTTCATTCTGCAAGCGTTGGCCAACCGGAAGATAATGGATCCCGCTAGCCTTTTTGCATCTGCCATAGTCGGGGATGTGTTGCAAAAAATGGCTGCGCAAACCTTTGCCGTCCTGTTGCGGCAAAAAACAGAAGAAGTGCTGGAGCAGACATTGGCTTTTGGGGGGTGAGCGAGATGAATGCGGTCGAAGAGGACTTCCAGGCTTTGGCTGAGCGCGTGGATCGGGCGCGAGCCGCCCTGAATGAGCTTCCGGATGATGCGCGCGCAAAGGCGATGGAGTTGAAGCAGGCCATCGAAGCGTTCCATGGACATGCCTTAAGAAGGCTGGTCCGTCTGCTGCGCGCATCGGAGGAAGGAAAAGAGCTCTTGTATCAGGCCGTGGATGAACCCTCCATCTATGCCCTGTTCCTTTTGCACGGCATCATTAAGCAAGACCTGTTTGCCCGTGTTGCCGCGGTGCTCGAAGAGGTGCGTCCTTATATGCGATCTCACGGCGGGGACGTGGAATTGGTCAAAGTGGAGGGAGAGACGGTCCATGTCCGCTTGCACGGCGCCTGCTCCGGTTGTTCGATGTCGGCTATGACGCTGAAAAACGGCGTGGAAGAGGCGATAAAAGCACGCATCCCGGAAATTCGCCATGTTGTGATGGTTGAAGATGAGGTCACCTCCGGCTATATGCCGCTCCATGGCACGGGCGTTGCGGGTGACTTGGAGCAGAGCGGCTGGCTGAAGGGCCCCTCGGTTGCGGAACTGGAAGAAGGACGGCCGGTTCGCTTTGTCCTGGCAGGGCATGATGTGCTGTTGGTTCGCATCAATGGAAAGGTAATGGCTTTTCGCAATCAGTGTCCCCACATGGGCATATCCCTCGAGCGGGGGCTTGTGGACGGCTCCTTCATTGCCTGTCCGGGACACGGTTTTCGCTTCGATTTAACCACCGGGGAATGCATCACGGCGCCGCATGTGCAGCTGGAACTGTTTCCGGTCCGGGTGGAGGAGCAGCAGATATGGGTGCGTCCCGCGTGACTGCCCACCCCGAGCGATGGCTGGGGGGACCGGCGCCCGGCGGTCTTGCTCTCCCGCCTGCCGGGCCGAGCCGCACAAACTTGTATGCGCCGCGGGGAGTATATTTGGACGATGAGGTCGTCGTCGTGGCCGACAGCGGCAATCATCGCGTCCTGATTTGGTACGGTTGGCCAGAGAGGGATCACGCCCCTGCGGATATCGTGTTGGGACAGGAGGATTTTGAGGCGGAGGGGCCCAAATTGTTCCATCTCCCGACCGGCGTGGCGGTGTACGAAGGATGCTTGTTCGTCGCGGATGCATGGCACCATCGCCTGTTGATCTGGGAAGGGTTGCCGAAGGACAGCAACCAGCCGCCCGATCGGATCCTCGGCCAGTCCGACCTGACGGGCATTTCTCCCAACCGGGGGAAGGAGGTCGGACCGACCGGATTTTACTGGCCCTACGGCTTTGCCTATGCCAATGGCTGGTTTTATGTGGCCGATACCGGGAACCGCAGGGTTTTGGGATGGAAGGGGATTCCAGAAGACGGCCGCCTGCCCGATCTGATCCTCGGTCAACCCGATGGTTACGCAAACCAGGAAAACCGCGGTCGGGGAGTGGGGCCGGACACGTTCCGCTGGCCTCACGCCATTGCCGGTGACGGGGGGACGCTGTACATCGCCGACGCCGGCAATCATCGCGTCCTCGGTTACACGCCTTTTCCGGCCGCTGACCGGCCAGCCGATTTGGTCCTCGGACAAGAAGACTTTACCCGGGCGTTTGAACTTCCGCATATCCCTCAGGGGCCAAGGCGGCTGCGTTTCCCCTACGGCGTCACGGTGTCGGGAAATACGCTGGCAGTGGCCGATACGGCCAACAACCGCGTGCTCCTTTTTTCCGGCTTGCCGCGCACGGGAGCTGGCCATCCGGCGGCCGGCGTCATCGGCCAGACCGATTTTGACGGTTCTGGAGAAAACCGCTGGCGGTCGGTGGAACGGGAGAGTTTGTGCTGGCCGTATGGGGTTTGGTTCCATCAGGACCGTTTGGCGATTGCCGATTCGGGGAACAACCGGGTGATGGTGTGGCGCGTTGAGCGCCTTGGATATTCTCCGCAAGAAGAAGGCGTTGTGGCCTTTATGCGGTGACTTCCTTTGCAAGCTTCGTTTTGACTGCGTGATACCAGTATGGGGGAGGGAGGCTTCCATGTGCTTGGCCATCCCGGGACAAGTCGTCGAGCTGCTCGACGAACATCACCATTACGCCATCGTCGACGTTTCCGGCGTGCGGCGGAAAATCAACATCGGTCTCTTGAAAAACCAGGGCGCCCAAGTGGGCGATTGGGTGCTGATCCACGTCGGATTCGCCATGAGCAAGATCAGCGAAGAACAAGCCGCGGAACAATTGCGGCTGTTGCACATGTTGGGTGAGTCGGAAGAGGCGCTGCAGGAAGTGCAGGGGTACCGGTTCGGAGAGGAGGGCAAATGACGATGAAATACGTCGACGAGTTTCGCGATCCGGAACTGATTCGCAAAACTGCGGAAGAGATCCACCGCATCGTCGATCCCGATGCCCATTATCGCATCATGGAGGTTTGCGGCGGCCATACGTATTCCATCTATCGCTTTGGACTGCAGGATTTGCTTCCCCAAAACATCGAGTTGGTCCATGGCCCAGGATGTCCTGTTTGTGTCCTGCCCATGGGGCGGATGGATGACGGCTTGAACATCGCCCGGCAGGAGGAAGTGATCTTTACCGCTTTTGGCGACGTGATGAGGGTTCCGGGACGGCAGGGGACGCCGCTGGAACTTCGCTCCAAAGGGGCCGACATCCGCATGGTCTACTCTCCCTTGGATGCGTTGAAACTGGCCCTTGACCATCCCGAGCGGAAGGTGGTGCTGTTTTCCATCGGCTTTGAAACGACGGCCCCTTCGACAGCGCTGACACTGTTGCAGGCGCGTGAACTGGATGTGCCAAACTTTTATGTGTTTTCCAATCACGTCCTCATTTTGCCGGCCATTCGCGCCATTTTGGATTCTCCGGACATGCGCATCGACGGGTTTATTGGCCCCGGTCATGTTTCTACAGTGATCGGCGCCCGGCCTTATGAATTTGTCGCGAAACATTACAATAAACCGGTCGTGATTTCCGGTTTTGAACCGCTCGACTTGTTGCAATCGATCCTGATGCTACTCAAACAATTGCGTGAAGGTCGCGCGGAAGTGGAAAATCAGTACCATCGCGTCGTCACGTGGGAGGGGAATGCCGCTGCGCTTCAGGCGATGGAGGAAGTCTTTGAGGTTCGTCCCGTCTTTGAATGGCGCGGCCTTGGCTTCATCTCCCAATCGGCGTTGAAACTGAAGCCTGAATTTGCCCGGTGGGACGCGGAAGTTCACTTCCGGGTGGAAGGGGCTCGCGTGGCCGATCCCAAAGCCGCACAGTGCGGCGATGTGTTAAAAGGGGTGCTGAAGCCGCATCAATGCAAATTGTTTGGCAAAGAGTGCACGCCGGAACATCCGGTGGGAGCGCTCATGGTTTCCTCGGAGGGGGCGTGTGCCGCGTATTTCAATCATGTCTACGTCAGCCAAGCGAGCGGCGGATAGGTTTTCCGCGGGACGCCTGCCTGACCTGCCTGCCTGCAAGGCAACGCAATGGCCGATTTGACATATGGAGGGAAATAGATGAAGACCACCAAAGTGCGCTTTACCGATACCCATATCGATCTGACGCATGGCGCAGGCGGCAAGGCCAGCCGCCGTCTCATCGAAGGATTGTTGGTTCCCTATTTGGCCAGCGATCCGGCGGCGGAGCTGCAGGACGTGGCGTATATCCATGCGGCTCATCATCGTTTGGCCTTTACGGCAGACAGTTTCGTTGTCAAGCCGCTCCGCTTTCCGGGCGGATCGATCGGCGAACTGGCCGTCAACGGAACGGTGAACGATTTGGCCATGGGTGGGGCAAAGCCGTTGGCGCTCGTGGCGACGCTGATCATTGAGGCGGGTTTGACGAGGGAGGAGTTGGAACGGGAAGTGGCGGCCATGGCCAACGCGGCGCAACGCGCCGGGGTGCCGGTGGTCGGAGGCGACACGAAAGTGGTGGAACACGAAAAAGCGGACGGGCTTTACATTACCACGGCCGGCATAGGCCTTGCCGATACACGGGTATGCCTTGCGGCCAAAAACGTCCGGCCAGGTGATCAAGTGCTGCTTTCCGGACCCATCGGCGATCATGGGATCACCATCCTGTTGGCTCGGGGGGAATTGGATCTGGAGGCCGACCTCACCTCGGATACGCGTCCCCTGTGGCCGTACGTCTCCGCGCTGATCGACGCCGCCGCGCCGGGCCTCCGCTGGTTGCGCGATCCGACACGGGGCGGCGTGGCCACGGCGTTAAACGAGCTGGCCAGGGACGCCAACGTGGCCGTGGTCTTGAACGAAGAGGCGATTCCGGTTCGGCCGGCGGTGCGCGGTGCCTGCGAAATATTGGGCTTGAATCCCCTGCACATCGCCAACGAAGGACAGTTTCTCGCCGTCGTCTCGCCGGAGTACGCGGAGGCGGCGCTGGAAGCGATCAGAAAGGTACCGGGAGGGGAAGAAGCACGACGCATCGGAGAAATTCGGGAGGAGCCGAAAAATGTGGTGTTGGCCCATTCGCCGTACGGCGGATCGTGGGTCATCGATATGCTGGTCGGCGATCCGTTGCCCCGCATTTGTTGAACCCATTGTCAAGTTTTTAGGACCCATCATCCGCGAAGTTCTGGAGGTGCTGAACAGGGATGCTTGAACTTTATGGCGCAAAAGGATGCCCTTACACAGGGGAGCTGCGAGAATCTTTGCTATGGGATGGGGAAGCGTTCGTGGAATACGACGTAGAAGAGGATGAAGAGGCGCTGAGGCGGCTCATCGTTTTGACGGGCGGGCGGACGGTGCCTGTTCTCGTCCGGGACGGATGTGTCGTCCAAATCGGGGTTCAAGGACGGGGCTGTATCGTTTCACCGCCTTCTTCGCAGGAAGATGCCGCATCTCCGAGAGGGTGAGACAACGTGAAAACGGCACGGCGCATTCGCGTTCGCGGCGTCGTTCAAGGGGTAGGCTTTCGCCCATTCATCTTTCGTTTGGCCAAACGTTGGGATTTGGGCGGCTGGGTGCTTAACGATCAACATGGGGTGGAGATGCATGTGGAAGGGGAGCCGGCGGCCGTTCAGACCTTTTTACAGGAGATGACCGCGCATTCCCCCGCCTCGGCTCGAGTGACCGCGGTCGAAATCGAAGACACGACGGTGGAAGGCTGGCCTGGTTTCAAGATTCTTCAAAGCACGCGTGATGACCGGCCCACCGTGTACATGGCCGCCGACATGGCCGTCTGTTCGGCTTGCCTGTCTGAGCTGTTCGACCCTGCAGACCGTCGCTACCTCTATCCTTACATCAATTGTACGGAATGCGGGCCCCGCTATACCGTCATCGAAAACCTGCCCTATGATCGCCCGCATACGACGATGAAAGCCTGGCCGATGTGCCCGGACTGTGCAAAAGAGTACGATGAACCGACAGACCGCCGCTTTCATGCACAGCCGAACGCATGCCCCGCGTGCGGTCCCAAATATGCACTGCATTGGCAAGGGGAAACGATTCGCGACCATGTCCAAGCCATCGAAAAAACGGCCCAGCTGTTGCGGGAAGGATACATTGTGGCCATCAAAGGGCTGGGAGGGTACCATCTGGCATGCGATGCCGAAAACTCCCGGACCGTGAAGATCCTGCGAGAGCGCAAGCGCCGCGGCGCGAAACCGTTTGCCTTGATGGCCAAGGACTTGGAAACGGCGCGTACGCTTGTCGAACTGGCTCCCGAAGAAGAGGCTCTTCTGACTTCTCCCGCCCGGCCAATCGTCTTGGCCCGTGCCCGCCGGCTCCTCCCGAACGTGGCCCCGGACAATTCCGACCTGGGCGTGATGCTCCCGTATACGCCGCTGCATCATTTGTTGTTTCACTACCATGCGCCACCGGTGCTCGTCATGACCAGCGGCAACCGTTCCGGAGAACCGATTGTTTACAAAGATCAAGAAGCTTTGGAAGCGCTCAAAGGGGTTTGCGACGCCTGGCTGATCGGCGAGCGGCCGATTGCCCGGCGTGTCGATGATTCGGTGGTTCGTTTAAGCGCTTTCGGGACGGCTGTCCTCCGCCGGGCGCGGGGTGCGGCTCCGCTTCCTGTCGCTGAACTGCCTGGTGAACGGCCCATCCTCGCCGTTGGAGCCGACCTGAAAAACAGCGTCACGTTGGTCGTCAAGGGGAAGGCGATCATGAGCCAGCATTTGGGAGATCTGGAACAATACGAAGCGTACACGGCATTTGCGCAAACGGTCCGTGATCTCCTGTCCATGTACGATGTCCCGTTAGAAGAAGCGATTGTGGTCTGCGATCTTCATCCCGACTATCACTCCACCCGTTTTGCGCGGCAATTGGCGGCCTCAGAACACGTCACCGTCCAACACCATCGCGCCCATATCGCCTCTGTCCTGGCGGAACGGAACGCGTTGGACAAGCAGGTGATCGGAGTGGCGTTTGATGGGACGGGGTATGGCGATGATGGGACCATCTGGGGTGGCGAATGGTTTGTGGGAAGCGCCGCCGAAGGGCTCAAACGGTGCGGGCATCTCCGCCAAGCGCTGCTTCCCGGCGGCGATGCGGCGGCGCGCATGCCGCTGCAGGCGTTGGCCGGATTTTTCCAGGACCTGCCGGCTTGGGCGGAGGACATCGGCAAGCGGTTGGCGTTGCCTGAACGGTATTTTACAGCGTTAAAACTGGCGGAAAAAAGACTGCGCGCGTTTCCCACCACATCCGCTGGCCGCCTGTTTGATGCTGCGGCTGCCTTACTGGGATTTGCCGGGAGCATTTCCTTTGAGGGCCAGGCAGCCATCTGGCTGGAACATCTCGCCCGCTCAAGCCCATTGGAGACGGTATATCCGTTTCCATGGGACGAAGAGAAGGGGGAGCTTGATTATCGCCCTCTGTTGATGGCGATGGCGGAAGACCGTTTGCGCGGGCGGGAGGCAGGCGCGATCGCCCGCTCATTTCACCGGAGCGTTGCTGAGGGGATCTATAGAAGCGTCCTTGCGTTGGGGGAAGCGCATCGGATCGATACGGTCGTATTGTCTGGCGGAGTCTTTCAAAACGCCCTCTTATTGAGCGATCTGCGGGAGTTGTTCGGGGAAAGTGCGATGCAGGTGTGGATGGGAAGGGGAATTCCTGCCAATGACGGGGGCATCAGTCTCGGGCAAGCGGCGCTGGTGGCCGCGACACATGGTACGGCGTAAATGATAAACACCCGGCTGTCTTCATCCTGCTGGAATCGGCGGTCGCGACACATGGTACGGTGTCAATCCCCCTTTCGGCGGGTGGCCGGCGATGAGCGCGCAACAGATGAGTACCCATCAATTCAAAGGAGGAAAAAAGGATGTCAGTAGCCATGATGGCCGTTTTTGGAGTCGGTTTTTTATTGGGATTGCGCCATGCTTTGGAACCGGATCACATGATCGCGGTCTCAACAATTGCCAGCCGGTCAGGGAGTTTGTACAAGGCCGCGATGGCGGGAATTTTTTGGGGGATCGGGCACACCATGACGTTACTCATCGTCGGCATGCTGTTAATCGGCATTCGGGTGACCATCCCTCCCACCGTGGAACAATGGATGGAAGCCGGCGTGGGGATGATGTTGATCGTTCTCGGGTGGATGAGCGTGCGTGCGATACGGAAAGAGAAAGTCCATGTCCACGCGCATGAACATGACGGGGAGCGCCATATACACTTTCATTCGCACAGGCACCAAGGGGATCATGAACATCACCACGATCTAAACCCGCAACGAGCGTCCATTTGGATTGGCATGATCCATGGTCTTGCCGGCAGCGGGGCGCTGGCGATGATGACGATGGCATCCATTGAAACCACCGTGCAAGCGTTCATCTATATCTTGTTGTTTGGCTTGGGAACGATCTTGGGGATGCTCCTTTTTACCGTACTCCTGGGGTTGCCTTTCATTCTATTCGCCAACTACTCGGAAAAAACGGTTCAGCTCCTCGGCATGGCGACCGGTTTCTTGTCCATTATTTACGGTGCTTATTATGCATACGAAAGCTTGGCGATCGCTTGAAGACATCTTATGGTTCGGAATCTTCTTTCTTCATATCCGTGTTGCCATCATCTTCGATTCATTACACATATTCAAAGGCATCAAAGGCATCATCCCTTTACGAATCCCCTGAGCGAGTTTGCCTTGTTGCGCAGAACTCGCTTTTTTGTTTGTTCCTTGCATGTTCCCTTGTTTTCCCGGATGTGTTACATTGTCATTGTACTGGCAAGCATAAGCCATTTTCAGATATAGAAATTCTAATAAATTTTAAGAAAAGTATAGATTTGACGGCGGGAAAGGGAGATGACAAAGAAATGAAAAAAGCGCTTGTATTGGGTGCCAGCGGCGGCATGGGATACGCATTGACCTGCGAGTTGGCGGAGAGGGGCATGGAAGTGGTGGCCTTTGCCCGATCCAAGGATAAACTGCAGCGTTTGTTTGGGGACATGAACCGGGTTACCATCGTTGCAGGCGACGTATTTCACCTGGATCAATTCATTGAGGCGGGTAAGGGGGCGGATGTGATTTTTCATGCCGTCAGCATTCCTTATCCACAATGGTACGACGGGCTGGCCAGATTGATGGAAAACATTTTAAAGAGTGCAGCCGTCAACCAGGCTGGGGTTGTCTACATTGACAACATTTATGCTTATGGCAGAAGCCCTGGAGAAAAGGTCACGGAAGAGACGCCCAAACGGCCGCACACAAAAAAAGCAAGCTTCGCCTGCAGCAGGAGCAAAAAGTGATGGACGCCCACCGGCAGGGCGTTCCCGCACTCATCGCCCATTTTCCGGACTTTTACGGCCCGAATGCGGAAAACACCATTTTGAACTTTACCTTGAGCTCGATGCTTGCCAATCGCTCCCCACGCTTTGTCGGTCCGTTGGATGTCAAACGCGAATACATATACACCCCTGACGGAGCAAAGGCGGCAGTGGAATTGGCCATGCGGGAATCCGCTTACGGCCAGCATTGGAATATCCCGGGATATGGCGTGATCTCCGGGCACGAATTGATTGAGATGGCAAGAAAGATCACGGGCAACCGGAAAAAGGTGAGCACCGTCGGAAAGGGGATGATTTCATTTTTGGGATTGTTTAACCGAGGCATGAGGGAAGTGGCCGAAATGTTGTATCTGACCGAGGAGCCGGTCGTGTTGAGCGGCGAGAAATACGAACGGTTGATTGGTCCGGTTCCCAAAACACCTTACGAAGAAGGCTTGCGCAAAACTTTGGCATACATGAAAGTCAACAGGGCAACTCCGTAAACGCGAAAGAGTGACCATCTTAAAAGGTCCGGATGCGAGATTCCAGCGTTTTCCGGACCTTTGATGCTTCGGGAAGAAATGGTTGACAAGAGACAGATGCAGCCATAAGATAAAAGTGAGCAATCACTCATTGAGTGATTACTCACTTTTATTATAACCATGCCCTGTATATCGCTCATCAAAAGCACAAGAGGTGTGAGGAGTGGATGAATTTAAAGAGGTTCTTGACAAGTTATTGAACGACCCCCATTTGACGGAGGATGAACTGACGGAACGGCAGTGGCAGATCCTTGAAGCGGCCATCTCGGTATTCGCCGAAAAGGGATTTGAAGCAAGCCGCACGAGCGAGATTGCAAAAAAGGCGGAAATCGCCGAGGGAACCATCTTCCGCTACTTTAAAACGAAAAAAGATCTGTTGCTGGGGCTTTTTTTCCCGCTGGTCGTTAAAGTATTTCGCCCCCTCTATTTGCGGCCGGTTGAGAAAATCATGGAGAATCAAGAGCATTTGCCGATTGAAAAAGTGTTGAAGGAGATTTATCTGGACCGGCTCCGTTTGGTCAGGAACCATCTTCCGCTGTTGAAAACGGTACTGGTTGAATCGTCGTATCATCCGGAGATGCTGCACCTTTTGAGGGAAGAAATTGTTCCGCGGGTTGTCAGCCTTTTGGAGGGCTTTGTTCAGCAAAAGATGGATGAAGGGGTTTTCCGGCCATTGAACCCGAGGCTGGTTGCGCGAAGCTTTGTCAGCATGCTGATGGGCTATATCATTTTAACCCAAATGTTTCCTGAACTGTTCTCTTTGGACGACGATGAAAAAGAAATGGAGGATATCGTCGACATTCTTTTGCACGGCATCTTGCGGAAAAACCATTCCGGGGAGGAGAGTCCATGAGTCAGAAGGCCGTGATTGAAATCCGGGATCTGAAACAACAGTTTGGAAAACTGGAGGTGCTGAAAGGCATCGATCTTGATGTTGAACGGGGCGAGATTTTGGGTTTGCTTGGGCCTTCCGGTTCGGGCAAGACCACTTTGGTCAAAGCGATTGTCGGCATGGGGAAACCCACCTCCGGCAAGGTGAAGGTCCTGGGCAGGGATCGCCTCCACCTCGCTGTCGGCGATTTGGACATCGGCATGTTCCTATCTTCTTTTTGAAGGCACAGCTCCCAAATTGACGGTGGAAGGTTCGGATCCCAATGTCACCAAGCTGGTGATTTTTGCCGTCCAGCAGACGCTTCAGGGGATGGTTCCGGAACAGATGAAGCAGCACATGGGGAATCCGTCGCCTCAAAAACCGGAAATCGACTATGTTTACGGCGATGAAGCGTTTGATCTATTTGATGCCTTTGCGCCCTTATTTATGGGATTCTTCATTTTCTTCTTTGTCTTCATCATTTCGGGCATCTCCTTTTTGCGGGAACGGATCAGCGGTACGCTGGACCGGATTCTGGCAACCCCGCTGCGGCGTTGGGAAATCGTGCTGGGATATTTTTTGGGGTTTGGCCTTTTCGTGGCCATCCAGACGCTGATCATCCAGTTGTTCAGCGTGTATGGACTGGATGTGGAAATGGCGGGAAGTTTCTGGGAGCTGCTCTTGCTGAACCTGCTTCTGGCCACCGTAGCGTTGTCGCTGGGCACTTTCCTGTCTGCATACGCCAGGAACGAATTTCAACTCTTTCAGTTTATTCCCGTGGTCATCGTTCCTCAATTCCTGTTTAGCGGCATCTTTGATCTTGCAGAGGCGCCGAATTGGGTAAAGGCGCTTTCACAGGTTTTTCCGCTTACGTATGCGGCAGAGGCACTGCGCGACGTGATGATCCGCGGATACCATCTCGATGATGTCCGGTTGCACATTTGCGTTTTGTTGGGATTTGCGCTTTTCTTCCTGACGCTCAATACCTTGGCACTGAAAAAATACCGCAAAACATGAAGCCAATGAGAGGGAAGCTGATGTTAAAGCCAATTTTGACACTCATTGCGATTTTCTTGATCATCATTCATTTTGGCATCCTGTACTTTTGGATCGTCGATTATCGGCAATTGGTGACACCAGCCGGTTTGGCGACTTGGATTGGCTCCATGATATCGGGCATCCTGGTTTATTTTGCGTACCGCAAGTTTCTGGGCAATCAAACGTTTGCTGTTGTCAGCAGAAGAGCGATATGCGGTTCAACTTTGATCACCATTTTTTTGGCTGTTCTTTCGCTGGTCATTGAGGAAATTCAAAGGTCAATGCCTTAGAGGGAATGTGATGGCGCATTCCCTTTCATTATTGTTTTTCAGCGAGAGCCAAGGAATAGGGAAAAAGGTGTTGACAAAGCGACGAGGAGATCGCATAATCAAATCTGGATAACCAATGTTGGATATATAAGCTTAGGAGGGATCTTGTGACGCGGCTGATTATCCTTAGCCTGTTGCGGGAAAGGCCGATGCACGGCTATGAAATTCAGCAGTTCATCCAGGAAAGCCGGCTGGATCAATGGGCCAATGTGTTGTCGGGCTCGATCTATTACGCCTTGAACAAGATGGAGGAAGAGGGGTTGATCCGTGCCGAGGCAGAAGAGCGAACCGGCGCCAGGCTGAGGAAGATTTACGGCATCACGCCGGAAGGAGAAAAGGTCTACCATGAGCTGCTCAGGGAATCGCTGGTTACGCCGCCGCATAGCTTGAAATCCGACTTCTTGCTGGCGGTGAACCTCATCCACACGCTGCCGAAGGAAGAAGTGCTGTCGTTGCTGAGACGCAATATGGAGCAGCTGGAGGAAACAAAAGCGCTCTGGCAGCAAGGCTATTCCATCAAGAAACAGTACGGCCTGTCAGAAGCGTCCCGGCTTCTCTTTGAAAACAGTCTTCAAATGATGGATCTCGACATCCAATTGTTATACCGCTTGATGAAGCTGGTGGAAGAAGACCAGGCCGGGACGGAAAAGGGTTCACAATATATCAAAGAAAGGAAGTGGGAAGAGCCTTAAATTTTTTTGAGCAAATATCCAATGTTGGACATTCATTCTTGGATAAAGGAGGATCATGCCGATGCAACATCTCATTGAGGCTGAGGGATTGATGAAAAAGTATGGAGAACGCATTGTTATAAACGGCGTAAACTTTTCCGTTTCGCCTGGGGAGGTGGTTGCCATCATCGGGCCGAACGGCGCCGGAAAGTCGACGCTCATTGATCTGGTCTTGGGTTTGCGGGACCCCGATGAGGGAAAAGTGGTCTACTGGGCTGCGGATTACCGCAAGCATATAGGCGTGCAGTTGCAATCGACGCCATTTTTTCCGGAACTGACTGTGCTGGAGAATTTGCGGTTGTTTGCATCCCTCTATGGCATCCGTCTGTCCACGGAACAATTGGAGGAGGTCTTGGAAAAATGCAGGTTGAGGGAAGTCAGCCGCGTCTATGCGTCCCGCCTGTCCGGAGGGCAGCAGAAACGTCTTGCCATCGCGGTGACCGTGATTCACCAGCCAAAGTTGATTTTTCTTGACGAGCCTACCGCGGCGCTCGATCCAAGGGCGAGAAGCGAGATTCGGTCATTGATCGGTGATCTCGCCCGTGCGGGAACCGCTGTTGTTTTCACTTCGCACGATATGGAGGAAGTGAGCAAACTGGCTCATTGGGTCATCTTCATTTCCCATGGGAGAATCCTGGCGGAGGGGAGTCCGGATGAGCTGTTGCGAAAGTTTGGAAGCGAGTCTTTAGAAGCGCTTTACTTACAACTGACCCGATAAGGAGGAAAGGTGAATGGGTACGATTTTCAGGACATTTTTGGTCAGCGGGTTTCGTGACGGATATTTGCTATTCTGGTCGATTGCTTTTCCGATAGGACTGTTGTTGGGATTGGGATATTACTTTGATTCGCAAGGGTACCGGGAACAGCTTCTGGTTGGGACAGTGTCGATGAGCGTTTTATTTGGCGCTTGCATTACGTCCGCTTTTTTCATCATGTGGCATCGCAACCGCGGGGTATACAAGCTGCTCCGGACAACGCCGGTTCCCACCGTCCAGTTTGTCTTGGCTTTTTCGCTGGCGCGCACCGTCATCATGTTGTTGGTCAGTTTGGTGATATGGTTCACTGGCGCCATTGTATTCGGGATTTTGCTCACTTGGCCCGCCTTCCTGCTGGTGCTGACAGTTCTTGCATTAGGGACGCTCTGCTTTACCTGTCTCAGTTTCTTCATTGCAAATTTCGCCCGCAACGAGGCGCAAACGAGCATGATTTCCAATCTGTTGTCCTTGCCGATGGTCTTCACGAGTGAAGCGTTTTACAGCATGCAGAATGCCCCGCAGTGGATTCAAGTCATCGGAAAACTGATGCCCTTTTCCTATTTTGTCGAAGCATTGCGCGCTGCCAAGCAAGGTGAGTTCATGGAACTGTTCCAACCGTTTTTGATTTTGCTTGCATTTACCGTTGGCATACTGGTTGTCGCAGTGGCCACCTTCCGCTGGGATCCTGATTTTTCCTATCTCAGACGGCCGCTGCGTTTGCGTAGCGATTCCCGATGACATAAGTTCGATCCTTTATTTTCGCTCTGCCTTTTACAAATAATAACAGGCTCATCTTTTGACAAAAAAAGCTGAAGCAGGTTGTCGCGGTTCTTGGATAATTTCGGATGTTAAGGAATGTTGTCTTTCCTGTTCATCGGCAAACCCTCACCTTCCGGGCAAATGAACATATGTTATGGGCAAATGAGCGAAATATCCCCTGCCAAATGGCAGGGGATGAGTTTGGGAGGGTATGCCGTGGATGACGGGTATGCAAAAAGAGCCTTGTTTGAGCATCGCTTTTGGCTGCAGGTGTTTGGGGATCACGCCCGATTTATCAGGGACAGCCTGGCTCCGGAAGAGCATGTTGAGATGCAAAGGGCGCTGTATTTTATCCAAGTATTTGACAGGTTGCTGGAGAGGGCAAGAGAACCTTTGTCCGGCCCGGCGTTGACCGAGCTGGCGCAAGAGGCCCGCGTTTATTCCCAACAGCTGAGGGAATTTAAGCTTCACCTCCTGCGACGGCATCTGGCGGGAAAAATTCGCATCGGATTGCCTCCAACGTTTTTGAATCACATGTTGAACGAGTTGGAGGAATACCTGCGAATCCTTGATTCTTTCATCATGGGTGATGAGCCTCCCGCCTTTCATCCCGTGCACCATCACCTGCTTTGGCTGCTGGATGCCGCGGGCCATGCCGCCACGATTACCTGCGAACTTGATCCGGCCGAAAAGCGGTTGAAGGAAGAAAGTCAAAAATTCGCAAGAAAATTTGAGAACTTTTACCTAAAAGCGGTGGAGATGGCAGGATATCTCAGGACCAACCTGAACCACTTTCCCGCGTTGTCCCGTTTTAACCGGCAGGTGGATTTGGAAATTCGTTTGTTTCAAACCTTCTTGAACGAATTGGCGGAGATGGAGTTGGATGATCAGGTCCTAGGCACCTTGTCTCCTTTGATGGCGGACCACATGTTTCGCGAGGAATGCTACTATCTGCACAAACTGGCGGAGAGTTCGGCCGCACAACAACCTGATTGCGATCCGACGAAACCCAGGCTCCGTCACTGAAAAGTCCGTGAAAAACACCAAACCCGGGGGAAGCCCCGGGTTTTTTGTGTTTATGCCTTTGGATAAGGCGTGGGGGTCGGTTTTTCCCCCGCATGTTTTTGCTCAATGACTGCCCGAATTTCGGGTAACGGCTTGCCGTCTAGTTTCATCTGGATGGCATCCCGTGCCACCTCAACGCAGACCCCTCAGGTGGCGCCCATCGGGTCCCATACCACTTCCCTGGTGGGCTTCACCTCCTGGATAAAACAGTCGAGGTTGCTGACGTGTCCGTGCGATTCATAACAACCGCAATAACAGGGCATGTAGGACAACGTCTCGGCATGTTCTGCCGCCAACAGATAGGTTTGTTGAATCTCTGAGGAAAAACGCTTGACATATGAGGGCAGCTCCTGTGGCGATGACGTAACCATGTCCTGTGTGTCCGCCTGCGAAGGGGAGCAGCCGGACAAGATGACAAGCATTGCGATCAGTGTGATAAACAGAGCAGGCAAACTTTTTTTCACATCTTGTCCCTCCATGTTTGTTTCATGATAGCAGTAACCGCAGCTTTTTTCAATGACGAAACGATGAACGCAAACTGCCGCCCGCCCCTGTCGAGATCGGCACCGCTGCAAACGAACGTTCTCCTTCGTTGAAATCATGCTCCCTTCACTTCTTCATTCTGTTCACCAAGCCTTCTCTTGTGATGTGTTTCATGTTATTTTTAATGAATAACGGTACTAGACTAGAAAAGTAATGTTTTAATCTTGGAGGAATAATGAACCAACAAAAAGCAGGGCTGGATCGTGCAGCCGGCCAAAGCCGAGATGAGGGGTTTGTCCAGGGAGTGAAAGATTGTTTGCCGACGGTGCTCGGGTACTTGAGCATCGGGTTTGCGGCGGGCGTGGTGGAGCGCACCGCGGGCCTGTCCCTGGCCGAAATCGCGCTGATGTCCCTGCTGCTGTATGCCGGTTCGGCACAGTTCATCGCCGCGGGGATGATGATGGCCGGGACGCCTGCGACGGCCATCATCGTCACAGTCTTTTTTGTCAACCTGCGCCACCTCCTGATGGGTGCGGCGCTGGCATCCTTTTTCCGGCATTTGCCGGTATGGAAAAACGTGGTGATCGGTTCCCAGTTGACGGATGAAACGTTTGGCGTCGCCGTGACCCGTCTGACAGGGAAGAACCGGGGGAACTATTGGTGGATGTTGGGGCTCAATCTGACCGCTTACCTCAACTGGTTTCTTGCCAACATGGCCGGTGGCATCTTCGGCGAGTGGATCACCCAACCGGAACGGCTGGGGCTGGATTTTGCCTTGCCCGCCATGTTCATCGGCTTGCTCATGTTGCAGCTGATGGAGCGTTCAAAAGTGGGAATCGATCTTGTCGTCGCGCTCAGCGCCGTGATTTTGGTCATCGTCGGAAGCGTGTTTGTCTCGGAAAGCATCGGCGTGCTGATGGCGACGATTCTTGCCGCAACGATTGGCGTCTGGTTGGAAAAAGGCGCGGGAACGGGGGAATAAACGTGGAAGTGAGATGGAGCTTTCTTTGGATGCTGCTGGGCGCATCGCTTGTCACGCTGATTCCGAGGATTCTTCCGTTTATCGTGTTGAACAGGATTCGCCTTCCGGACTGGGGGCTCCGTTGGCTTGGATATATTCCGGTGGCCGTCATGGCCGCATTGCTGGGTCAGGAACTTTTCGTGTCCGATGGAACGTTTTTGCCGCAGACCGACGGACTGCTTGCGGCTTTGCCGGCCTTTGTGGTGGCATATTTTACCCGCAGCCTGCTGGCAACGGTTCTGACCGGCATCGTGGCGATGATGCTGGTGCGCTTTTGGATGTAAGTCCTCAAAAAAATCCCGCCCCACTTGCAGCAGCGGGGCGGTTTTTTCAAGCTGATTTTTTACTTCAAGCTGGCTAGCCACTCGGCCACGTTTTTGGCATCCTCATCACTGACTTGGCCTTGGGGCGGCATTTGTCCGCGACCTTTTTTAATGATATCATAAATCGCGTTGGCATCCATCTTGGAACCCACATTGTTCAGGGCTGGGCCGAAACCGCCTTCAAGATTGGCGCCGTGGCAACCTTGGCAGGAGGCTTGATAGGTTTCCTTGGCTTTGGCTTCGTCAAAAGCCACGTTGGCATTGCCGCCGGTGGTGCCGTTTTGCTGTTCATTTTGCTGCGGTTGATTTGCACCCTGGTTGGTGTCGTTGTTCTCGGAAGCGGCTCCACATCCGGCCAGCGCCAGGATGGCTGCCAGAGAGAAGATACCGATGATTTTCTTGTTTAACTTCAAAAATGTTACCCCCTTCGTAAGAGTGGTTCCATCTTATCATTACCATAATCTTGCTGGCTAAACAACCAATGGCATCGCTTGTAAAAAAGTTGTTGAAAAGGTTGCTTGCGTGAAACCGTTTTATTTTGCCAAGTACGAACTTACCAGGTTCGAATGGGCGGCGAACCAGGCGGTGCATTTTGTATCATGTCAATAATCGGGACAGTATATGCAACGACGACCAAAACGGCGGTAATTGCCACCCATATTCCCCAGCGTTCCAGGATGGGCGGTGTGTCAACCGCTTCATCGGATACCTCCGCCAGTTGAAACTGGGGTTCACCTTTGGGCGCAAAGAACATCAGATTGATCACGATGACGAGCTCCAGAATGATGCCGATGAACAGGATGGCACCGCCGATGGCCATTACGGCCTGCATGGGGATCCAGTCGGCTGCCATGCCCTGATAGTCAGTAAAGGCGGTGCGGCGCGGCACGCCCAGCAATCCCGTCAGGTGCATCATTCCCGACATGATCAGCATGCCGATTGTCCAGACGACGGTCTGAATGATGGCCAGCCGGTTCATCGCCGGGGTGAAGGCGCGTTTGGTCAGGTAGGGAATCAGCCAGTATCCGACACCGAAAAAGGTCAACAGCACCGTCGTTGCGACGGTCAAGTGAAAATGACCGGTTACCCAGAGCGTGTTATGGACAACCTGGTTTAACTGAAAACTGGCATTGACGATGCCGCCGGCGCCAGCCGGAACGAAAAACAGCATCCCGACAAAGGGAGCCAGGAAACGGGCGTCTCTCCATGGCAACGTCCGCACCCAGCCGAACACTCCCTTGGCTCCTTTGGCCCTGCCGGCCGTTTCGAAGGTGGCAAACATGGCAAAGGCGGTCATCAAGGAAGGCACAACGACGGCCAAGGTCAAAATGACCTGCAGGAATTTCCAGCCCGGTTCAATCCCTGGTTCCAGCAGTTGGTGGTGAAAACCGACCGGGATCGAAAAGATGATGAACAGGACAAATGCCATCCGCGCCAGGGAATCGCTAAATACCTTGGTGCCCAATAGTTTCGGGATGGACAGGTACCAGGCCATGTAGACGGGCAGCAGCCAGAAATAAACCAGCGGGTGACCGAAGTACCAGAACAGTGTCCGGCTGAGCATGACGTTGATCGTGTCCAACCAGCCGAATGACCAAGGGATGAGCATGAACAAGGCTTCCACGGCCACGCCTATTGTGGCGACGAACCACAAGATGTAGGTGGCGACGGCCATAAAGGCAAACAGCGGAGAGAGCTTGCCGCGATGCGCTTTTTTCCATTTGGCATAGTTGGCAAAAATGCCGATGCCGCTGAGCCAGCTTCCCACCACGACCAAGGTCAGGCCGATGTAAAACCAGGGGGAGGCTTTCATTGGTGCATAGAATGTGTAAAGAACGGTTCCTTCATTCAGCAGAATCATCACGGTGGTCAGCGCGGTGCCAATCGTCATCAACCAAAAACCGGACCACCCCAGTCTTTTGGCGACGGGAGATAATCCGCCAGTCGTTTTGGCCACACCGGCAAACAAAAATCCGATAATAAAATAAGTGGTCAAGACAAGTGCCAGCAGTACGCCGTGTGCGGTGAGCAACTGATAATAACTGATGCCCCCGGGTAAAACGATCACTCCTCCACGCACCAATCCTTGGAGCAGACCGGCAATGCCGCCCAAGAAGAGAGCGAGAAACGCCACGTAGAAATGTGCCATTGCCAATCTGGCTTCATGACGGTTCAATTCATATCCCGAAGGATTCGCCATCTCATCCATTGTCTCCACTCCTCTCATGAGCTGACTGACATGAGGCTGACTAGTTGACAATCACTTTGCCCATCATCGCCTGGTGACCGATGCCGCAATATTCGTTACATAAAATGAGATATTCACCCGGTTCTTTGAACGTATAGCTGACGGTGTTGGCGTGTCCCGGCATTAACATCATGTTCACATTGGTGCCGGGGATCTGAAAACCGTGGACGACATCTTTGCTGGTGGCTTTAAAGTTGATTTTCGTGCCGGCCGGCACTTCGATCGTCCCAGGCTGAAATCCGAAGGCAAATGAGACCATGACCACGTCGTACTCGTTGTCTCCTACCTTATATACGCCCGGTTTGTTGTAGGGTGGAGCCAGTTCATTGGGGTTGTCGAGACAGGCCTGATCAAGATCGCTCGGCGGTGTCAGCCCGAGGGCAAACGTTTGCACGGCCAGAACGGCCAAAAAGGCAATCAGGGTCGCGCCGCCGAAAATCAGCCAGATGCGTTCATAGCGGTGCATGTGCATGCAGACTCACTCCTTTTTTCCCAGAACAAGGGATTGGCAGTGTTAAAGACGGTTCATATAAACTGCGAAAATCATTCCCCAAACGACGATCAGCGTCGCACCGAGCAGCATGACGGAGGCCAACGTTCCTTTCAGGTTCGGCTCATGATCGTCCGTCCTTGCCTTGGCTGAGATCTTGGCGCCCGGTTTGGCCATTTGCGCTCCCTCCTTTCTTGATGGATGTGGGGTGTATCTATTTTTAACGTAGTACTTGCTCTTGCAATTTGAAATAGCTTTTTGGGCCCATTCGCTGACAACATTTTGAGAGATGTTTGAAAAATTGTTGTCGAACAGATGTTTTCACAAGAATGTCACACATTCGCCCTGTTGGAGGGGTGCAATCAAGGCGCATTTGTGTCATTGATCGTGTTAAACGAATGCATAGGGGATTGTCGGTTAGAATAACCGGACAGCGGTGGCCGCGAGGCGTGTAGTGAACAGGAGGGGTTAAGGTGTCTATTCTTCAAAGGAAAGGGTTTGTCATCAGCATCGCCGTTCTTTTGGCGGCAATTCTCGGGATGGTGGCGTACACGTTATGGTGGCGGGCCAATGCGCTTCCCGTTTTGGGTACAGCCTCTGATTTCACCCTGGAGTCGGCACATGGCGGTGAGGTCAGTTTTCATGAGTCGGACGGCAAGGTGCGGGTGGTCGAATTTATGTATACCAGCTGCCCGGATGTGTGCGCGCCGACCACCATGGCCATGGCCAAAATGCAGGAAGCGATTAAAGCGAAAGGATTGTCAGATCGCGTGCAATTCATCAGCATCACATTGGATCCGGAAGTGGATACGCCGGAAGTCCTGCAAGCCTACAGCCAGCGTGTGGGAGCCGAGCTGGACAATTGGGTGTTTTTGCGCGGCGAGGAAGCGAAACTTCAGGAAATCGTTCGGTCTTACGGTTTTTACTTTCAAAAGCAGGACAATGGCCTGGTGGCACACACCTCCCGATTCTTCCTCGTCGATCAAGATCGCAAAATCCGGGCGTTATACGAGATGGGTTTGGAAGCAGATGACGCCCAGGTGGTCAAGGACATTGAACGGTTGTTGTAAATGGGATCGTGGTTGCGTCACAAAGCATTTGGCAGCAAAAAAGCCGCTTGCCCGGTTTTTCGGGCAGCGGCTTTTGATCTATGAACGAACTTGTGACTTTTAACTGGCTGTGCGGCATTGCTCCCGCTTTTCCAGTTCCTCCACGTACGAGAGGAGCAACTGGCGCATGCCTTCGCGCGTTTCCTGCTGGTTGACGGCGACCCGTATCTCGGCAGAACGCGGCAGGCCTTTGAGGTACCATGCCGCGTGCCTGCGCATTTCCTTGACACCAATTTTTTCGCCTTTCACCTTGATCAAGCGATCCAAATGGAGCAGGGCGATCTCGATCTTTTCACGCGGCGTCGGTTCGGGAGGCAGGGTCCCGGTCGTCAAATATTGGACGGTGCGGTACAGCATCCAGGGGTTGCCCAGCGCGGCGCGGCCGATCATCACGCCGTCGCAGCCGGTCATCTCCAGCATCCGTTTGGCATCTTGCGGTGTGAAAATGTCCCCGTTGCCGATCACAGGGATGTTGACGGCCTCCTTGACTTTGCGGATGATTTCCCAGTTGGCTTTGCCTTCATACATCTGCACGCGCGTGCGGCCATGCACGGCGACCGCGCTCCCGCCGGCCGCTTCCACAGCCTGTGCCACCTCTACAGCCACGATCCGCTTTTCGTCCCAGCCGATGCGCATTTTGACGGTCACCGGCTTGGAAACGTGACGGACGATGGTCCGGACCATCTCTTCCACCTTTTCCGGCTTCAGCAGCCAGCGGGCGCCGGCATCGCAGTTGACGATTTTTGGCACGGGACACCCCATGTTAATGTCAATGATGTCGGCATTGGTGTATTTATCCACGTAGCTTGCCGCTTGGACCAGCGTCTCGATGTCGGCGCCGAAAATCTGCAGGCTCAGCGGCCTTTCCCGCTCGTCGACGTACAGCATGTCCAAGGTTTTCTGGTTCCCGTAGACGATCCCCTTGTCGCTGACCATTTCGGCGCAGACCAGACCGGCGCCGAACTCTTTGGCGATCAAGCGGAAAGCCGGGTTGCAGACGCCCGCCATCGGGGCCAGGACGACGTTATTTTTCAGCTGCACGGAACCGATTTTGAGGCTCATTCCATCTCACCTCATTCTTGTTGTTATCATTTCCAATTGCTATGATAGGCTTGTTGCATCACCTGCATATGATTAATCATTACACCATTGTACCACAAATCAGGCGTGCCACAAATTAACCCGCCATGGGCTAAGGGGCGTGCCAAACGGAATCCATGACGATCCTGTGTTGGATGAGGTGGATGGGTTGTCAGTACTTAAACGAAACAAGCGATTGAATCCCAGTCAGGTGCTCCTGCTGGGGTTTGTGGCCATCATTTTGATCGGGACCTTCCTCTTGATGCTGCCGGCCGCGTCGGCGACAGGCAGTAGCGTGGGCTTCTTGGATGCGTTGTTTACGGCCACCTCTGCCACTTGTGTGACCGGTTTGACGGCAGTGGATATCGGTTCAACCTTTTCCCGTTTTGGACAGGTGGTGATTCTCACCTTGATCCAGATCGGCGGGCTGGGATTTATGACGTTTGCCGTCCTGATATTCCTGATATTGGGCCGCAAGATCTCCTTTCAGCAGCGCCTGTACATCCAGCAGTCGTTTAACCAGCAAGCAGTGGAAGGCGTTGTTCGGCTGGCCTTATATGTCGCTTTGATTGCTTTTTCCGTCGAGGCAGTGGGTGCGGCCGTCCTGTTTCTTCACTGGTATCCGGAAATGGGTTTGGAGGCGCTGTTCTTTGCGATCTTTCATGCGGTGTCCGCGTTCAACAATGCGGGCATGTCCCTTTGGTCCGACAGCCTGATGCAGTTTGTCGGCGACCCGGTGGTCAACCTGACCATCAGCATGTTGGTGATCCTGGGCGGTTTGGGATTTATCGTGATCGTAGACGTTTGGCAACACCGGCGTTGGAAAAAGTTGTCCCTTCACTCCAAACTTGTATTGCTGACTTCATCGGGACTGCTCGTGGCCGGGGTGTTGTTGATCTTTTTTATCGAATGGTTTAATCCTCAAACCAATGAAACCTTGACGCTGTCAGAACGCTTCTGGAGTGCTTATTTTCAATCGGTGACTGCACGTTCCGCCGGATTCAACACCCTTGACATCGGAGCGATGCTGCCCACCTCGCAGTTATTGATCATCCTGCTGATGTTTATCGGCGCCTCCCCAGGGTCGACAGGCGGAGGGATCAAGACGACGACTTTCGCTTTGCTGTATGTGACGGCCTACAGCGTGGTCCGGGGACGGCGGGAAGTGGCGGTGATGCAGCGCCGGATCAGCCAGGAACAGATCTTCCGTGCCTTGGCCATGGTAATGATCGGGATGACCATGGTGATCCTGGTGACGGTCGTGTTGTCCTTTACCGAACGGGAGCGGACGGACAATTTTTTGGAGGTGCTGTTTGAAGCCACTTCGGCATTCAGTACCTGCGGATTGTCGATGGGATTGACGCCCGAGTTGTCCCCTGTCGGCAAGGTGATCATCACCCTGACCATGGTGGCTGGACGGGTGGGGCCGCTCACCGTGGCCTATGCCCTGGCACAGATGCAGCGCAAGGAGTCCTACCGGTACCCGGAGGAAAAAGTGCTGATCGGTTAAGGAAGAAGTGGGTCAAAAAAGAAGAGACGCTGTTGTCAGCCTTGCGGACGAATGGTAAAATGGCACTTGTCAGAATATATTTAGATGATCGAAATTCTTTCAAGGCTGAACCGGATTGCTTTCTGCAGACCAAAGAGCCGGGATGGCATCCTGGCACAATGGCATCATGGCACAAAGGAAGGTGTCTCATGAAAACGGCGATCGACCTGTCCGTGCACGAAGATGTGACCTGTGTCCGGGTAAACCTTGCCACAGACAGGCGCAGTGCCTCCGTGTACGTGTTTTTGACCGACGGCATGCTGGTGGATACCGGCTGCGCAAGCGCCGAGCGGGACCTGGCCGCCTTTTTCAAGGAACATGCGCGAGCGTTCGATCAGGTTGTCTTGACTCACAGCCACGAGGATCACGTGGGGACAGCCGCCTGGATTGAACGGCACCTGAACGTGCCGCTTTCGATCCATCCGGCGGGGGTGGCATTTTGTGCCTCCTGGCCGGAGTATCCGAAATATCGCCAGGCGGTCTGGGGCATCAGGAAACCTTTCACAGCGCAGCCATTGGGAGAGCAGGCAGCATCCCGCAGCCGGCTCTGGAAAGTCATTTATACGCCTGGTCATGCTGAAGATCATGTGGTGTTGCTGGATGAGGAGAGAGGAAGGCTTTTTTCCGGCGATCTGTTCCTCTCGCCGAAAACCAGAGTGATCATGCGGCAAGAATCGGTACCGACCATCATGGATTCGCTCCGCAAGGTGTTGCAGCATGATTTTCAATCGATGTACTGTTGCCATGCGGGGTATTTGCCCGACGGCAAGCGAATGCTGGCCATGAAGCTGGAAGAACTGGAAAATCTCAGTGGCGAGATCCTGCACCTGTACGGACGGGGATTGACGATCGAGGAGATCAATGCGAAACTGTTCCCGGAATCCTTGGCGATTATCGAGGTGTCCGGTGGAGAGTTTGATTCGATCCACATTGTCCGCACGGTCGTCCGTGAAATGGCGGAGCAAGCCGGTCAGGGAGTCTGATGGCACATCTCGCAATAACAGGTGAAAGCCGGTCCCAACTTACAATCGAGGGTACCGGCTTTTTTCCGCGGCTTCCGGTTTGCTTTTCACCGCAACTTTTCATGTTCGGGCTCCAAATGAATCAGCACCCGCGCAGGTTTGATCTTTTGCTTTAACTCTGTTTCGATCCGGTCGCAGAGGGCGTGCGCCTTTTCGACGGGCAGATGGGACGGGACAACCAGATGGAAGTCAATATGTTTTTCCGGCCCCGCCCGGCGAGTGCGCAGATCATGGTACTCGATGAATTCTTCCTGATAGGATTCGATGATCTGGCGAATGGCGTTTTTTTCGTCCTCGCTGAGACTGGCGTCCAGCAGCGGGGAAAAGGATTGTTTGCCGAGCTGGTAGGCTTCCTTCATGATATAGATGGCGATGACAATGCCGATCAACGGGTCAATGGCTGTGATGTTGGTCAGGGCTACCAGCAACAGGCTTACGGCGACTCCCAGCGAGGAGAAGACATCGGTGAGGAGGTGCAGCGCATTGGAGCGCATGGCGACCGAGTCCATCTTTTCCCCGACCCGCTTGACCGCGATGCCGACGGCCAGGTTGATGGCGGCGCCGAGCAGCATGATGGCCACGCCTAGCATCGGCAGTTGAATCGGTTCAGGGTGAAGCAGTTTTTTTACCGATTCGTAAATGATCCAAAAGCCCGCCACGAAAATGAGCAGGGTTTCAATCGTTCCCGACACATTTTCTACCTTGCCGTGTCCGTATGGGTGTTCCCGGTCGGGCGGTTTGCTGGAGATTTTTACGGAAAAGTAGGCAATGATGGAGGCGACCAGGTCCAGGGAAGAATGAATCGCCTCGGATAAGATGGCCACAGAGCCGGTGAGAAATCCGACCACCAGCTTGAGCAGGGTGACGAAGGAATTGCTTAAGATGGACAAGCTGGCGACTTGTGTCGGACGCATCAGATGACCTCCCCGGGTGGTTTTCGGAAAACTTGTTTACGAAGCCATGCTTCTTGTTTTAGCGTACGTCAGCGGCCGTGTTTTAGTCTAGAGAAAAGAGATTGCCTGACGGGAAGAAAGTTTCACTCTACTAAACTTTAAAGATTTTATCATGAAGGAGATGATGTGCATGCGGATTGCCCTGATTTCTGATGTGCACGCCAATCCGGTGGCCCTGGAGGCAGTGATGGCGGATATCCGCGAGCGACAGGCAGATCAGGTGATCTGTCTGGGAGATTTGGTGGGAGCAGGTCCCGACCCCGCGGCCGTGGTGGATCGCATCAGAGAACTGAATATCCCGGTGGTCAGGGGGAATTGGGATGAAGCGGTGGTGAAAAACACCCCTTTCAAAGAAGATGATTATGTCCGCGAGCACCTGCGGTTTACGCGGGAGCGGCTCCAACCGGAACATCTCGACTACCTCGCGCAACTGCCCCTGAAGCGGGAGTGGGAATGGGACGGCGTGCGCCTTGAGGTGTTTCATGCCAATCCGGAAAATGTGATGGATGTGGTGCCTCCGGACGCTTCGCCAGCCGAGGTTGCCCGGCAGATGCGATCCGGCGCTGCGATTGTGGCCTATGGCCACATTCACCGGCCTTACGTGCGCTGGCTGGACGGAAAGGCGCTGATTTCCGTGGGTTATTGCAGCCTCCACCTGGACGGCGATCCGCGAGCGGCATACACGCTCCTGGAATTGGCGCGGGATGGGGCGATCAGCGTCACGCAACGGCGCATTCCATATGACCGGCAGCAGGTGGTCCGGATGGCCGAGAAGGCGGGATTGCCAGTCCTGGATGGATTCCGCCGGCTGATGATGGTGTAGGGGATGCCGCAGGGAGATTCACAGAAATGTCAAACCTTGAAAGATGTCCTTGTTCTTGAAAATAAGGTAAGATGAAAGCGAAAAGATGGCCGAAACTTAACAAACGAGGAAGTTTGTTTAACGATTGGGGTATGATACAGCTTGATGATGGCAACTGCTGTTGGAAGGGGGATTTGTGTGGGGATAAAAATAAAATTGACCCTGGCAATTGGCATCATTTTGGCGGTGATGATCTCTCTGGTGGCGGTGGGCATGTCGCAGGCCAACACGTTTTACTGGACGGTTGACGAAATCGTTCAGCAAAAGGAGCAGGCTGTCGGGAAAGCGGTCAAGCTGAGCGGCCTGATCGTGGGCGATTCCATCGAGTGGAACCAGGAAAAGATGGAATTGAGCTTCCAATTGCGTTCTGAGGCCGGTAGCCTGTTGCCGGTCCGGTATCAGGGGATGAAGCCGGATACGATGCATGATGGCTGGGAAGCGATTGTCGAGGGGCGCTTGAATTCCCAGGGAGTGTTCGAGGCCGAGCAGCTGTATGTCAAATGTCCGTCCAAGTATGAGGCGCTGGAGGAAGCGGGCGTGGCCAATCCCCACGAGGAACAAGGGTTGCCCATGGGGGAACGGTAGTGGAATGAAAGGAAGTTGATGATGGGCGAAATCGGGCGTTGGGCCATTCTGTTCTTGCTATTTGTCGTACCCTATACTTTCCTGATGAGTGCGCTGGGCGGATGGTTGAAGAACCGGCGATTGGCTGCCGCTGGACGGGCCGGGATGGTGGCAGCCGTTTTCCTCGCGACCGTGGCATCCGTCTCGTTGCTGTATTTGCTGGTTACAGACGATTTTCGTTATCAGTATGTGGTCAACTACAGCAGCTCCAATTTGCCGCTGATTTACAAGATCGCGGCATTTTGGGGCGGCAGCGCCGGTTCCCTGTTGTTCTGGTCCTGGCTGCTTTCCATCTACAGCGTGCTGGCCAGTTTCCTCAAACACCGGCAGCGGGAAGTGATGCAGCCTGTCGTCACCGCTGTGCTCAGTGCCATTTTGTTTTTCTTCGTTTTGGTCATGAATACCATTGCCCATCCCTTTGAATTGGCCAGGGTGCAGGTGTCGGAAGGCAACAGCCTCAACCCGTTGCTGCAAAATCCGTCGATGATGGTGCACCCGGTCAATCTGTATCTCGGATATATCGGCTTTGCTGTTCCTTATGCCTATGGCATCGCCGCCCTGTTGACCAACCAGACCGGCGCCACCTGGCTGAAAGTGACCCGTCGCTGGACGCTGGTCTCTTGGCTGTTCCTGGGTGTCGGGATTCTCTACGGCTCGCAGTGGGCCTACGAAGAGCTGGGATGGGGTGGCTTTTGGGCTTGGGACCCGGTGGAAAACGCGGCGCTGTTGCCCTGGCTGACATCGACAGCCTTTTTGCATTCCGCGATCGTCCAGGAGAAAAAGGGGATGCTGAAAGGCTGGAACATGATTCTGATCATGGTGACGTTTGTGCTCACCATTTTTGGCACCTTTCTGACACGCAGCGGGTTGTTGTTTTCTGTCCATGCGTTCGCCAACGGGCCGATGGGCACCTATTTTCTCACGTTTGTCGGACTGATTGTGATCTTTTCACTGGCGGTCCTGGTTTGGAAATGGCCCCTTTTGAAGGGGGAAAACCAGATGGAAGCCGTCGCTTCAAAAGAGAGCAGCTTCATGATCAACAACCTCCTGCTTTTGGGATCTGCCTTTACCGTTTTTTGGGGGACCATGTACCCGATTATCTCCGAGCTCGTTACCGGCGAGAAGATGACGGTGGGCGCACCGTTTTTCAACCGGGTCAATGTCCCGATCTTTATCGGTGTCATCGTGTTGATGGGCGTCGCCCCCCTGTTGGCCTGGCGCCGTTCCTCCTTCCGGCTGTTGCGCAAGAACCTGATACTGCCGGCGGCACTGGCAGTTGCCTTTCTCCTGATTGCATACATACTGGGTCTCAGAGGCTGGTTGTCTCTCTTTTCATTTGCAAGCGGCCTGTTTGTCGCCGTGATTATCGTGCTGGAATTCGTCAAAGCCGTGCAGGCACGCCAGAAGATGACCGGAGAACCGCTCCTTCTCTCCTTCTTCCGGCTCTTTCAGCGGAACCGGCGTCGCTACGGGGGGTATCTGGTCCATCTGGCCATCCTCTTGATCGTTTTTGGCTACACGGGCGCCAGCGCTTACGAAGTCAATGTCCAACGGATGCTGCATCCCGGTGAACAGATGCAAGTGGGAGCCTATACGCTGACCTACGAAGGACTGGAGGAGACGGGTGATGCCTTCCGGACGGAGATCTTTGCCAATGTGATCGTGGAGAAGGAGGGCCAGCGGCTGGTCGTGATGCGGCCGGAAAAGGTGTTTTACACGCTGGGGGGGCAGCCTTCCACAGAGGTGGCGATTTACCACACCTGGCTGGGTGATCTGTATCTGGTGCTGGGCGGTTGGGATGAAAAAACCGATGCCGCCGTTTTCCAGGCCATGATCTTTCCTCTGATCAATTGGGTTTGGGTCGGGACGTATGTGATGATTGCCGGTACGCTCATTGCCCTCTGGCCTGAGCGTCCCCGTCTTGAGGAGAGCAGAGACCCGGGCTTGCCGAAGACGTTACAGGGGGCGGCCGCGCGCGGCCGGTAATTGGATGAATGGTGGAACAGGAGCTGGTGCCATGACATTCTGGATTGTGCTGATGGCTGCAATCACGCTTTTCATCATGATTTTTCCGTTCCTTCGCGACAGCAGGCGCCAGGAGGAGCTGCTGGATGATCAGGAGGAGCGGGACCGCCTGTTTTCGCAGCTGGCTGATTTGGAATACGATTTTTATATGGACAAAATCACCCGGCAGGATTACGAAGAGATGCGTCAGGAAATCATTCGGCAACTGTCTCGGCTGCACGCCAAAGATAAACTCAGGGAAGAGCAACTTCGCCTTCAGTTGCGCGCCGAGGTGCAGGCTAGGCTGGAAAAGGGGATGAGCCATGGCTAGAGGGCTCAGATACGAAGCCGAGACGGAAACCCGGATCAGCCGGCGGCGCCTGCGGCGGATGGGGATGCTCCTGTGGGTTGTACTCTGGGTTTGGACGCTGATGAGCGGTACCGCTCTGGCTGCTGCGGCGCCCACTGGCGTCCGGATCCTCAACCAGGAAGTGGTTGTCCTGCCCGTGGAAAATCAGCGTCTGCAGTTTGTCGTCCTGACCACGCTTGAAAACAGGGGGAAGGCGGCGGAACAGGAAATCTACCTGGCTCTTCCCGAAGGAGCAGAGAAGTTCACGCCGATTGAAGGCTGGGGCGGGCATGAGATGCGCGATGGAGGTGTGGTGGAGCGCGCCGGCATCGGGCCGGGGGAGAAGCGGGTACTGGCTTATTCCTACTTGGTTCCCTACGAAGGGAACCGGCCCGTCGTAAACTACCCGGTCTCCTACCTGAGCGAGTCGGTGCAAATTCTGGTTCCCCCCGAGCGGCTGGCTGTGGAGGCGAAAGATTTTCTCACCCAGTCGGAGGTGCTGCAGTTCAACGGCCGGAATTTGCGCCGCTTCACGCGACTGAACCTGCATCCCGGTGAACAGTGGCCATTGCACTTTACGTTGCTGGATGGAAAGGCTCTTCCGCAGCAAGTGGACAAATCGGTCCATCCCAGCGGCCTGCCCGTGGTGTATCATGATTACCAGAAAGGGGTCAACCAGGCCATCTTCAACATTCTCTTTGTCGTGGTCGTATTGCTTCTGGGCTTTATCGGCGTGCGGACCTCCATGTGGCGGGCCCAGGTCATGAGCCGGCGCAACGCGGCGGAAACGCTTCGCCAGCAGCGGGAAACCCTGCTCAACCGGCTGGTGGAGGTGGAGCGGGCACATCGCAGACAAGAGATTTCGGACGAAGAATACCAGCGCAGGCGACAGCAACTGGAAGAGGCATTGCTGCCGATTTACCACCTTGAACAGGACGGGCAGCAACCGTTGCGTCAGGCCAGGGATTAGGAGAGAACAGGATGAGTGTGTTGGTGCATCTGGAAGGAGCCACAGTCAAGCGGGGGGTACAGCGGATCATCCGGGAGCTGGATTTGATGGTGCATGAGGGCCAGCACCTGGCGCTCATCGGCCCCAATGGGGCCGGCAAGACGACATTGCTCCGCCTGATGGCGCAGCTGTTGCGTCCGGACGCAGGGAAAGTGACGTTGTTTCCCGATGAACCCAAGATGCAAAAACGCGGCCGTTTGCGCAGCGCCGTCGGCGTGTTGATGGAAGGAAGCTATCTGTATGAGGGGCTTACCGTGGAGGAAAACCTCCAGTTTTACGGCGTCCTTTTCGATGTCCCTGATCTGAAGCGGCGGATCGAGGAAGGCCTCACGCGAATGGAGTTGACGTCGGTCCGCCACAAGCGGGTGGATACGCTTTCCAAGGGCATGCGCAAGCGTCTGGCCATCGTTCGCGCCACTTTGCACCAGCCCCGCCTGTTGCTTTTGGACGAGCCTTTTGATGGCTTGGATGAGCGTTCGATCGGCGAGCTTCAGCTGTGGCTTGAAGAATTGGCGTCAAAGCGGTGCACGCTCGTTCTCATCAGCCATGACTTGTCATTGATTCAGCCGTTGTGCCAGCGGGTCTGTCTGATGGATCAGGGACGGATAGTCCAGAGCTGGCGGCGGGACGAAGTGCCTCCGTCACTCTGGGAGCAAGGGTACGGGCACTGGCTTGGGAGGGTGTGACGGTTGGGATTTTTTTTGCGCAGCAGCCTGGCCATCGTGAAGAAAGATTTGCGCATCCAGTTTCGCCAGAAGAGCCTGCTGCTGTCGATGATCGTTTTTGCGCTGTTGATACAGGTTCTGCTCCATTTTTCTTTTCAGGCCAATCAGGCGGCCCTGCACCATGTGGCTGCAGGTTTGCTCTGGCTTCCGATCTTTCTTTCGGCTTTGCTTGGCATCGGCCGGTTGATGGCGATCGAAGAGGCGGAGTGGAATTGGGAAGGGATGTGGACAGCCCCTGTCGATCCCGGTTCCATCTTTTTTGGGAAAATGTTGGGTAGCCTTTTATTGGTATTTTTGGTGGAATGGGTGTCGGTGCCCCTGTTTTTCATTCTCTTTAACCCGCCTGCACCCCAGTCATTGCCACTGCTCATCGGCTGCCTGCTGATGGGAACCTGGGGCTATGTGTCGTTGGCCTGTCTTTTTTCCGTCATGGCACAAGCCAGCCGCCTGGGTGACTTGCTGCTGCCCATCCTGCTGTTTCCCGTTTCTGTGCCGCTCGTTCTGGCAGTGGTGCGGCTCACACAAATCGCGCTGTTTCCGACCATGCCCGGTCAGGAATGGGTCTGGCTGGCGGTGTTGGGAGCGTACGACATCCTTTTTACACTCCTACCGATTCTGTTGTTTGAATATTTGCTGGAGGTGTGAGATGAACAACCGTTTATTGCTCTGGCAGCGCGTCCTCGGCTGGCTGGCTTTGCTCATGGTGGCGGCGGATGTGTATTTCGTCTTCTTTTATGCGCCGACGGAAAAGTATATGGGCGATGTTCAGCGCCTGATGTACTATCATGTTGCAACCGCCTGGAACGCATACCTGGCTTTTGGCCTGGTGCTGATTTTCAGCATCCTGTACCTCTGGCGGCGCGAGGAACGCTTTGACCATTGGGCGGCGAGCGCAGCCGAGGTGGGCGTTCTCTTTACCACCCTGGTGCTGATCACGGGACCGCTCTGGGCGCGGCCGGTCTGGAACGCCTGGTGGAAGTGGGATGATCCGCGCCTGACAGCGACGCTCATCCTTTGGCTCGTCTATATCGCTTATTTGATTTTGCGGGCATCGATTGAAGGGCAGCGGGGGAGAAGGATTGCGGCGGTGTTCGGCATCATTGGCTTTGTGGATGTGCCCATCGTCCATTTTTCCGTCCAATGGTGGTCTTCTTTTCATCCCCAGGTGATCAGCAGCCAGGGGGTCAACATGACCGGCGAGATGGTGGTGACGCTTGTCTTTACCTCCCTTGCTTTCATGGTTTTATTCTTTTTCCTGCTGCTGGCCCGGGTCAATCTGGAAAAGTCGGCTACGGCCGCCGCCCGCTTGGAGGAGCGCCTTTATTCGGCAGACTGATTGCGGACCAAACGGCCGAACTTTTTGCAGCCAACCGATGTCGAAAGGTGGAGGAGGGATAGCAATGACCTATTTGGCCATTGGCACCCTGGTGGTTTGGGTGGCCATCTTTTTATACACGTTGTCCTTGGCGTCGCGGCAGCGAAAACTGCAGCAACGGTTGGAAGAGCTGAGCAATGCTTTGGATGACAAGCGTTGACGAGGAGGCTTTTGGATGAAAGGCCGATTGTTCGCCGTGATGGCAATTGTCCTGGTTTTGGGTGTGGGCCTGGCCGTGGCTGTGGCGGCATTTGGCAAGGCTGTCACGCCGGTGAAAGTGGGGGAAGAGGCTGCCGACTTCACGTTGCCGGATCTGTCCGGTACGCCGCACAGCCTCAGCCAGTTTCGGGGGCAGCCGGTGCTCGTCAACTTTTTTGCCAGTTGGTGTGAGCCGTGCAAGGAGGAGGCGTCTCACCTGAGAACATTTGCGGAATTATACGGAGACAAGGTCAAACTCCTCCTCGTCAACCGCGCCGAACCGGCCGTGCTGGTGGAGGAGTTTGTACGGGAAAATCAGTTGAAGTCACTGGTGTTGCTGGATCAAAATAACCAGGTCAGCAAGCGCTACGGGATTATCGCTCAACCGGAGACGCTGGTCATTGATGAGAACGGAATTTTGAAGTATCACCAGAAGGGTCCGCTGACGGTGGAAGGGATGGTTCAGCTGGTGGAAGAGTTGACCGGCACGACGCTGCAAGAGCCGTGAGATTCCGGTTCAGTGATGGTGAATCATACCGCCCAACGAAAACAGCGATGTGGTGAGGAAGTAGACCAAAATGCCCATCACCACCGTGATTGTGCTGAGCGTTTTGTTCTCGTGGTGGATTTCGGGAAGCACATCCCCGACCGCCACGTAGAGAAAGGCGCCGGCTGAAAAGGCCAGGGCCATCGCCGCAATTTGTTCCTGATTCCACTGCACGTCCATGGACAGAAGCGCGGCCATTGCCAATGCGCCGAGCAAGGTGGAAGCTCCCAGCGCCAAGCTGGCCCACAAGGCCCTGTTCCGCTTCCGCGTGCTGGCCAGGACCATGGAGGCGACCGTCAATCCATCCGGGATTTTGTGAAGGATCACCGCGAAAAAGACCAGCACGCCGATCTCCACATCGACGTCAAAAGCCGCGACGATGGAAGCTCCGTCAAAGAAGGTATGGATCAACATGCCGACAAACAGGCCGGCCCCGGCACGCGGGGCTGGATGGGCGTGATGAAGCGATGCCTCTCCATGGTGATGTCCGGAAGAGAATAACCCCAGAAAATAGACGCTGAGCAACCCCAGCAAAATCAGAAAAGCATTTGACTCATCCATCTCCAACGACTCTGGAATCAAGTCCAGGATGGCGATGGCAAGCAAAAAGCCGGCGCTGAATCCCAGCATGCCTCCCATTGCCCGGTGCGACCAAGCTTTACGGGCGACAACTAACAGGCCACCCATCACGTTGGCCAGGGCGCTCAAGAGTACCAGTAAGGGTGTCATGTCCAATCCCCTTTCCGAATTTAAAACGGAATCATTCCGATTTTAATAGGATTGTATCATATTTTCTTTGGTTTGCAACATGATATGGAGATGTATTTCCGTTCATGATCATCTGCCGTATTCGGAGATTCATGATACAATCGTTTTGAAACATATCGGTACGAGATTCCGTGCGATGTATAGAGTTGATGCGTCGCCGTTACAAAGGGGTGCCGCAAAGAAGGGATGGAGATGGAACAGCTGAAGGAAAAACTGGCTCTCTTGCCAGACAAGCCAGGCTGTTATCTGATGAAAGACGGCGCGGGCAATGTGATCTACGTGGGAAAGGCCAAGGTGCTGAAAAACCGGGTTCGTTCCTACTTCACCGGCAGCCATGACAACAAGACGCAAAGTTTGGTGCGGGAGATCCGGGATTTTGAATATATTGTCACCAGCTCGCCCCAGGAGGCGTTGGTGCTGGAGTACAATCTGATCCAGCAATACAAGCCCCGTTACAATGTCATGTACAAGGATGACAAATCCTATCCGTACATCCTGGTGACAAAGGAACCTTACCCGCGGCTCGAAGTGACGCGGAAGGTAAAAAAAGATCGGGGAAAATATTTCGGCCCCTATCCCAATGCCGGGGCGGCACAGGAAACGAAGCGCCTCCTGGACAAATTGTACCCCTTGCGCAAGTGCCGCACGCTGCCGGACCGTGCCTGCCTGTACTATCATCTTGGCCAGTGCCTGGCGCCTTGTGTGGAAGAGGTGGATCCGGCCGTCTTTGAGCAGATGGTGGAGGAGATCACCCGGTTCCTGCAGGGGGGGTACAAGGAGATTCAGGAACGGCTGCGGCGGGAGATGGAGGAGGCGGCTGAAAACCTGGATTTTGAGCGGGCCAAAGAGCTGCGCGATCAGATCCAGAGCATCACCGCCATCATGCAACCCCAGCACGTCTCGCTGACGGACGGCATGGACCGGGATGTGCTGGCCTATGCCGCCGATCGCGGCTGGATGTGCGTGCAGGTGTTCTTCATGCGCCAGGGACGGCTAATTGAACGGGAAGTGTCCACTTTCCCCCATTATGGAGAGCCGGAGGAGGATTTCCTCTCTTTTGTCACCCAGTTTTACCATCAGCGGCAGGAAGTGTTGCCGAGGGAGATCCTGCTTCCCGCATCGGTGGAAGAGGGAGCCGAGACGATGCAAGAGTGGCTGGGCGTCAAAATCACCTTTCCCAAACGGGGAAGCAAGCGCCAGCTGGTCCGGATGGCGGAGGAAAACGCCCGCCTTGCCCTTGAGGAAAAGTTTCGCCTCGAGGAGCGGGACGAATCCCGCACGCGCGGGGCGCTTGAGACGCTGGCCGAGGCGATGGGGATTGGCATTCCGCACCGCATCGAGGCCTTTGACAACTCCAACATCCAGGGCGCCGATCCGGTTTCGGCGATGGTGGTCTTTACCGACGGCAAGCCGGACAAGAAGGAGTACCGCAAGTACAAGATCAAGACGGTGCAGGGACCGGATGATTATGAGACGATGCGCGAGGTGATTCGCCGCCGGTATATCCGGGTGCTGAAGGAAGGCTTGCCGCTGCCTGATCTGATCGTGGTGGACGGCGGCAAGGGGCAGATCGCGGCGGCGGTGGATGTGTTGGAAAACGAACTGGGCCTCTTCATTCCGGTCTGCGGGCTGGCCAAGGATGAGCACCACCGAACCGAGCGTCTCTGGATGGGCGACCCTCCCGAGGAGATCCCGCTGGACCGGCACAGCCAGGCCTTTTATCTCCTGCAGCGGATCCAGGATGAAGTGCACCGCTTCGCGATCACGTTCCACCGCCAGCGCCGCGGCAAGACCATGTTAAAGTCGCAGTTGGACGAGATTCCCGGGGTCGGCGAGAAGCGCAAGCGTCTCCTCTGGAAGCACTTCGGCTCGCTGGAGCGCATGAGGGAGGCCAGCGTGGAGGAGTACCGGCAGATCGGCATCGGCGACAAGCTGGCGCGGGAGATCCTGCGTCATTTGAGGAGCGGCGGAGGCAAGCGGGATGAGGTGCGGTAAATATATATAAGAGTGACAATTTATGATTCGGGCTTTTTTGATTGCCGTGTTCATTTGTTACCTTATTATCTGGTGGCTTGGTTTGCCTGTGGCCGGTTGCTTCAGCATAACGATCCGTCGCAGCCCCATACGTAGAAAAGCGTTGGCGTATCAGGGCTTGCCTCTTGCCAGCCACAAAACCTTATGCTACACTAAGGCCAGCAAACTCGGTGGATTCGTAGAGAACCTGTCTGAAAAACCTGCATACGAAGTGCCTCGCTTGAGGGCGCGAAACAAAGGCGCGGCATCCATCAGTACCGTCCTGGACGGACAGGAATCCGGCGGAAGGGACGGGAAAGGGGATGTTGCCGAAGGCGGATCGGTTCCTGGCGGTCCGGCCTGGGGCTGCATTGAAGAAGTGCAGCACTGCCGCAAGTTCTTCCCCACGGGATTTGCGGAGCGTTGTTTCGTGCGGGGGGAGGTGGAGGTTCTACGCACAGTAGGGCTCACCCTGCTGTTTTTATTTTGTTTTAAGATGGGAGGCGGGAAGGTGCTGATCGTTCAGAAGTATGGGGGAACATCCGTCGGAAGTGTGGAGCGGATCAAGGCGGTGGCTCAGCGGGTTGCCGATACGGTGGCCGAAGGCCATCGCTGCGTGGTGGTCGTCTCGGCGATGGGGGACACCACCGACCAACTGGTGGAGATGGCCCGGCAAATCACTGCGCGTCCCTCCGGGCGGGAGATGGATATGCTGCTGACCACCGGCGAGCAGGTGTCGATTGCCTTGCTCAGCATGGCCTTGCAGGAATTGGGACAGCGGACCACTTCATATACCGGCTGGCAGGCCGGCATTCGCACAGAAGCGGTGCACGGCAAGGCGCGAATTGAAGAGATCAACACGGAAAAAATCATGAAGGCGCTGGATGATGGGCAAATTGTGATTGTGGCCGGTTTCCAGGGGGTGACCGAAGCGGGAGAGATCACCACGCTTGGCCGGGGCGGCTCCGACACGACGGCAGTAGCGCTGGCGGCTGCTTTGCAAGCCGATCTGTGCGAAATATACACCGATGTTACCGGAGTGTTTACCACGGATCCGCGCGTGGTGCCGGGGGCACGGAAGCTGCCATCCGTTTCATACGACGAAATGTTGGAATTGGCCATCCTGGGTGCCGGTGTGCTTCATCCGCGGGCCGTAGAGTGTGCCAAGTTGTACAACGTGAAGCTGGTGGTGCGATCCAGCTTTACGGATGAAGAAGGAACAATGATTCAGGGGGTGTCGGATATGGAAAAGGCGCTGGTGGTGACAGGGATCGCCTTTGACGATGAAGTGGTGAAGGTCCAGGTAGACGGGTTGCCGAACCGGGTGGATGCGATGGCCCAGCTGTTTACCTTGCTGGCACAGGAGCGAATCAATGTGGATGTGATCGTCCAAAGCCAGCGCGGGGAAGACGAGATCAACCTCGCGTTTTCCATCACGGAAGAAGATCGCCTCAATGCCGAGGAAGTGCTGAAAGCCAACCAGGAGCAGCTGGGATTTAGCAAAGCAAGTTTCGAGTCGGGGTTGGCCAAGGTGTCCATCGTGGGCGCGGGGATGATGACCAACCCGGGAGTGGCGGCCATGTGTTTCCGTTATTTGTCGGAAGCCGGCATTCCGATCAAAATGGTCACCACGTCAGAGATAAAGGTCTCCTGCGTCATCCCGCGGGAATGGATGGAAACGGCGGTCAAACGCCTGCACGAAGCGTTCGGCCTGGAATCTGGTTCCTGCGCTTCCGTGTCAACCCATATAAAAATCTTACCGAAGACGGAATAGATCACTCATTTGAAAATCTAACCCAACATTCACCTCAAAGAGGTATACTTGGGTGGCTTGCCCTTACTGACCATGACCTTCCTC